>JAUQXD010000591.1 GCA_030834835.1 Thermoflexales bacterium
GGATGTTGCTTATCGTCGGAATAGTGAGTGTCGCACTGCTCACGCTGCTCGCCATGATCAACTTCGCCTATGCTCAAGAGTCAGGGCCGCAAAGTGTCGAGGCGGCGTTGGGTACGGCCTTCACCTATCAGGGGCAATTGAGGAGCGGGGAAACCGAGGTAACCGGTTCGTGTGACATGGCCTTTAGGCTGTATGATGCGGCCACCTTGGGCGCGCGAGTGGGTACGCCCATCACGCAGACGGTGACGGTGAACGCGGGCCTGTTCACGACGCAGTTGGACTTTGGTGCCAGCGCTTTTAACGGGCAAGCGCGCTGGTTGGAGATCGCCGTGAAGTGGGGCAGTGACGCCGCGTTCACGACGCTGTCGCGGCAGGCGTTGACGGCCGCGCCGTATGCGCTGTACGCCACGACCGCCACCGCGGCGAACACGGCCACCAGCGCGACGACGGCGCTGACGGCCACGAACTTGAGCGGCGCGCTGGCCGGCGATGTGACCGGGACGCAGAGCAACACGACGGTGACGCGCTTGCAGGGACGGAATGTGTCCAGCGGCCTACCCTCAAGTGGGACGGTGCTCAAGTACAACGGTTCGGCCTGGGCGCCGGCGATCGACAACGACACCACGAGCGTGGGCGGCGACCTGTCCGGCTCGCAGACCGACGCCACGGTGACGCGTTTGCAGGGACGCAGCATATCCAACACCGCGCCGACGACCGGGCAGGTGCTCAAGTACAACGGCACGACCTGGGCGCCGGGGACCGACAACGACACTACCTATGTGGCGGGGGCCGGTCTGGGCCTGCAGGGAACCACCTTCCGGGTCTCGCCGAGCTATCAGTTGCCACAGGGTTGCGCGGACACTCAGATCGCCAAATGGACGGGCAGCGCGTGGACGTGTAGGGCCGACGACACTGCGTCGTATCAGAATGTGGTGATCGTGGCCAAGAGTGGTGGCGATTACACGACGATCAGTGCGGCGCTAACCAGCATCACTAATGCGAGCGCGACCAATCACTACCTGGTCAAGGTCATGCCGGGCGCGTACACCGAAAGAGTGACGATGAAGCCGTATGTGGACATCGAAGGCGCGGGGGAGCTGGCGACCACCATCACATACGGTGGCAGTACATTCCTGAACACCGGCACGGTAGTAGGGGCTAATAACGCCGAGTTGCGCTTCCTCACGGTGGTGAACACTGGCGGCAGCAGTGACGCCATCGCCATCTACAACAATTCGGCTTCACCTCGCCTGACGCATGTGACCGCACTTGCTTCCGGGGGTACTGTCATCAATCTCGGCGTGCACAACGACTCCTCTGCACCGACAATGACAGATGTGACCGCTACTGGATCAGGCGGAACAGAGAGTTGCGGTGTGTACAACGACGAATCCTCCTCGCCGATAATGACGCATGTCACCGCCAGCGGTTCAGGTGGAACGTGGAGTTCCGGCGTGCGCAACGATTCCTCCTCACCGACGATGACGAATGTGACCGCCACTGGTTCGGGCGGAACGTACAGTTACGGCGTGCTTAACAATTCCTCCTCGTCAACGATCCAGAACAGTGTTCTTAGCGCCAGTGCGGGGACAAACAACTATGGTATTGACAATAATGCTCCAAGCGGCTTCTACACGGTGATCGTCAATAACTCGCAAATTACGGGCAGCACCAACACCATCAGTAACGACAGCGAATTCACAACTCGCGTTGGTGCGTCGCTATTGAGTGGTGGTGCGGTGAGCGCGGGTAGCGGCACCGTTACCTGTGCGGGCGTGTACGACGAAACCTATGCATTCTACGCCAGCACGTGCCCATAGGGAGGTGAGCCATGAAACGCTATTGGATATTGATCGCGTTGATGATCCTGGCAGCGACGGTCTCGTCAGTGTGGGCACAGACCGAGGGACCTGCCGCCTCTAACGCCGACTATGCCATCCCCTGGTACACCGTCGATGGGGGCGGCGGTGCAGTCACGGGTGGCGCGTACACGCTCGATGGCACGATCGGCCAGGCAGACGCCGGAAGCCTGGCGGGCGGCGGCTACACCCTCAGCGGCGGTTACTGGATCGGATCAGCCGCAGTGACCATGGACTATCACGTGTATTTGCCGCTGGTGCTCAGATAAGCGGATGGGTGGTAGCCAGTCAGGAACGCATCAGAATCGATGCCAGGCCATCGATTAGTTCGTCGACGGCCCGTCGCACCAGGGGCGATAGCGGGGTATCAAAGGCGTTGGCTTCCGGCTGGAGGCCGATCACGATCACATCGCAGCCCAATTCACTGACGAGATATTGAGCGATCACGTTAAGGGGCAGCGTGTGGGTGGAGGCGCTCAACCCGATCGTGTCCTGCCACTCGATCGCGCGGATCGTGCCCGGCGTCTGATCCATTTGCGCGGCGTCGATCATGATCACGAGGTCGGGATCAAAACGGCGCAGCTGGCCCGTAAACGCTTCGGGCGCTGCGCCGGCGTCGATAATGTGTAGGGGCGAAGCATTCTGACGTTGCTCATCAGAATGCTTCGCCCCTACGATTGCTTGCAATTCGCGCGCCACGATCACGCCCGCCGCGTCATCGCCGCGCAGTTCGTTCCCGATACCGACAATCGCGATTCTGTAGGGGCGAGTCTCACACTCGCCCTTACGCGGGTGCTTCGCCAGTTTTGTCCGCAGCGAGTTTTGCCAGGACAGCGTCGACATCTTCATCTTTTCCGTAATACACGTCAAACGGCGCTTTGGTCAGCGCGGCCAGTTCCCAATCGGTGCTGCTCATATCCAGACACTCGAAGCGGCAGTTCTGCACGCACTGCGCGCAGTACGTGCAGCGATCCGCGTGATAGCGCATCACGAAGCGCTTGGCCTTTTTGTCGATCGTGATCAACTCGATGGCGTCCGACGGGCAGTCTTTGCTGCACAGGCAGCAGCCGCTGCACTTCTCGGGATTCCACACCAGCTTGCCGCGCAGCCGATCGGGCGCGGGCTTCTTCACGAACGGGTATTTCTCCGTCACCGGTGCTTGCGTAAACGAGCGCAACACATCTTTCAGCATCGACCCGAATTTCATGCGAACACTCCCTTGCCCAGCACAATGACAATCAGCCATTGCGCCAGCCCCAACAGCGCGGCATACCGCCACCAGCGTACCGTCTGCTCGATGCGGAAGCGCGCGAACAACGATTGCAGGCCCGCCAGCACCACCAGAATGATCAGCGTCTTGGCGAAGAACTCGATCGGGTTGCCGATGCCGCCCAGATACAGCGCCGCGATCAATGTAAGACCGACGACCAACTCCACCGCCTTCGCAATCTGAAACAGCGCAAAGCCGCGCCCGCTGTATTCGGTCAATGCACCGGACACGATCTCGGTCTCGGCTTCGGGCGCATCGAACGGCGGCAGTTCCAGCTTGCCCATCAGGCCGACGAGCGCGATCACAAAACCGATCGGCTGCGTGAGGATCAGCCAATGACTGGCCGCATAACCATTGATCTGGTCGATCTGCCAGCTGCCCGCCACCATCGCCGGGCCGAGCAGCGCCAGCAGAAACGGCGCTTCATACGAAAACAACTGCGTCAGCGTACGCACCGCGCCGATCAGCGAGAACTGGCTGATGGAATTGGAACCGGCCAGCGCCAGGCACATCGTTACCACGCTCAACAGGTACACGGCGGTAATCAAATCGCCCGGGTAATTGGCGGCGGGCGCCAGCCCGGCCAGCGGCACATACAGCGCCGCCGTCAGGGCCGCGGCCAGCGCGAAGATCGGCAGGCCGATGAACAGCCGTGCGTCCACGCCTGCGGGCAGGATCTCTTCTTTGGCAAACAGCTTGACCACATCGGCGAGCGGCTGAAACCAGCGCGGCCCGACGCGGTTCTGAAACTGCGCCACCAGTTTGCGATCGACCCACAGATACATCAGGCCCATGAAGATCACACACAGCCCGGCGGGAAAGAAGAGTATCGCGATCATGGATTGAAGGACGTTCATAGTCAAACCTCGCGTACCTTACTGCGTAATACGTACTGCGTAAGAAACGGTTACGCAGTACGTATTACGCATTACTTTTGGTAAAACTCAATCCCGTATTGCCGCAGCTGCTCCCACGTCATCATCGATTGATCGTTAACCACGATCATGCGATCGTTGCACGAGAAGCACGGATCGATGCCGGACAGCAGCATCGGCATGTCGGCCAGTTGATGCCCGACCGCGACGTGCAGCACCGATGAGAAGTTGCACAGGCTGGGCGTGCGCACTTTGACACGCGCCGGATTTTCGCCGCCCGCGCTCTGGATGAAATAGAGCAGCTCGCCGCGCGGCGCTTCGACCCGGCTGATGGTCTCACCGGCCGGAATCTTGCGCGGCATGCGCGCCGTCAACTCGCCGGTCGGCAGATTGTCCAGAATATTGCGAATGGCCTTGTATGTCTCAAAGAGTTCGTTCAGGCGCACGACGAACTTGGCTTCCAGATCGCCCGCCGTGGCAGTGACGGCGCTGACGGGGAAGGTGCGATACGCGCCGTAAGGCGCTTCCACGCGCACATCGCGCACCAGCCCGGAAGCGCGCGCCATCGGCCCGATGACGCCATACTCGATGGCCTGATCTTTCGTCAACGTGCCCACGCCGCGCGTGCGGCGCAGGAAGGTTCGATCGGTGGTGCAGACTTCCAGGTAGTGTTTCGTACGCTCTTCCAGAAAATCGACGCCGCGCTTGATCGTCTCGGCGATCTCCGGCGTCATGTCGAACTTCACGCCGCCCAGCACATTCACCGAATAATTCACGCGATTGCCGGTGAAGGTCTCCAGCATGTCCATCACCGTTTCGCGGTCACGCCACGAGTACATGAACAGCGTGTCGAAGCCTGCTTCGTGCGCGGCCACGCCCAGCCACAACAGGTGGCTGTGAATGCGCTCCAGGCCGGCCGCCAGTTCACGAATCGCCTGCGCGCGCGGCGGCGCTTCCACTTTGGCCAGCTGCTCCACGCCCTGCGCATAAGCCATGGCGTGCGAGTGCGAGCAGATGCCGCAGATGCGCTCCAGCAGATACAAATTCTGCACCCAGTTGCGCTCTTCCGTGGCGCGCTCGATGCCGCGATGCACGTAACCCAGCCGGATCGACGCACCCGTTACGGTCTCGCCATCGACCGAGAACTGAAAGAAGCCCGGCTCCTTCAGCGCGGGGTGCTGCGGCCCGATCGGGACGATGAACTTGCCGTCGCGCCAGCCCGCTTCCGGTTCCTCGGCCATCGATTCCAGTTTCACCGCTTTTTGATCGAAGTCCTTGCGCAGCGGAAACACGTCGCTGGGCCAATCGTCCGGCAGCAACAACCGATTGGCATCCGGCGTCCCGTCGATGTGAATGCCAAACATCTCGCTCAGTTCGCGCTCGAACAGATCGGCGCTGGGGGTCACGCCGCAGATCGTCGGCAGCACGGCGTTCTCGCGCGGGGTCGAAGTTCGCAGCGTGACGACGGCCGCGCCCTCGCAGAAGTGATACAGCGCCTCGAGCGACGTATCGGTGGGCGTGCCCGCTCCAGCGGGCACGCCCGCTTTCGCCGAGATGTTCAGATGATCGAGGCCGGTGATGGCCGCCAGATAACCCCAGCGTGAATCGCGCATGGCTTTCGTCGCGGCGACCAGATCGCTCGCCTCGATCGTCACGTCCAGCCGGTTGGCCTCTGGCTTGTTGGTCGCTTTCGCAAACGGTGCGAGTAGGGTCGTTGCGTGATCCAGCAGAGTTTCAGTAGTTGTCATGCGTTTATGCCCTCAGCACTGCAATTATTCACCGCGAAGACGCTAAGGTCGCAAAGTATCAAAGACTTAGTGCCCTTCGTGTGCTTCGTGATTCAATCTTTTTTCTGCAAACTCCCCAGCAGCTTCACCACGCCATCAATAATCGCCTCCGGGCGCGGCGGGCAGCCGGGGATATAAGCGTTCACCGGGATCACTTCGTCGATGTGGCCGACCACGCCATAGCAGCCCTGGAACGCGCCGCCCGAGGCCGCGCACGATCCGACTGCCACCACGAATTTGGGTTCCGGCATCTGCTCATAGATGCGCTTTAGTCGTTCGCGCGATTGCAGCGTCACCGGCCCGGTGCAGATCAACACATCGGCGTGGCGGGGGCTGCCCTGCAACTTGATGCCGAAGCGTTCGATGTCGTAGCGCGGCGTCAGCGTCGCCAGAATTTCAATATCGCAGCCGTTGCACGAGCCGCTGTTGTAGTGAATGGCCCACGGCGAATTAACGCGTGCCCAGGTCTTGATGGATTCCAGCACGTGTTCCCAGGTTTCGGTAAGGGTGAAAGTCATAAGTGTTTGCTCCAGATGATGCAGGACGCATGATGCAGGATGCAAGCCTCGCCTCGTGTATCATGCATCATGCATCTTGCCTCGTGCATCAGCCAACAATCAACACCAGCAATGCTACAATCAGCCCGATAAGGTACACCCCCGCAATCGGCTGGAAACTGCTGCTGCCCAGCATCAGCACGCCCAGGTGCAAGATCGCGAAGAACAGCGCGATGATGAAGAAGCCGCGATAACCTGGCATTGAACCGGGCACAGGCGATTCCTCACCACCCGCGTAGGTAGTGTGCTTGCCCTCGCTGTGGACGCCGCGCGCCGCCAGCATGCGTCCGAAGCCCGATAAAATGCCGGCGAGCGCCAGATACAGCACAAACGCAAAGGGTGGTGATAGTAGAATATCAGTCATGTCTTGACCTCTTCCGGGCAACTCAACCGCGCGGCTTAGCGCCGGGTGCAGCCGCAGGCGCACGTGCCCGAATTCGCACAAGTGCAGCGCGGCGACTTCAAATTCAACGCAACATTGACCGCCAGCAGCGCCACCAGACCGGCGGCGACGATCAAGCCGCGCCACTTTAACGGGATGGCTGCGCTGCCGTCAGGCAGTGGCGGCACTGTCGGATCGATGTACCGGGCCAGTTGATCGCTCGCCGGAGTTTCCACGCCCGATTGCCCCGCCAGCGCTCTGAATTCATGGGCCAGCCCGGTCATCTCGTCACGCGCCGCGTTGGCATGCCGCGCCAAAACCAACTCGGCTCGCGGCGTGTTCAGGCCACGCTTCAAAACTGCCACCAGGATCGGTTCAGGCAGCCAGTTAAGCAGCTGATATTGCCCGGGCGTGATCGGAATACGCAGCGCCTTCAGGACCTTTAGCCCTTCACGCACCGAACGGATCAGCAGGACCAGTCCGTCGCGGGTGCGCGCCAGTCGATGGACGTCGCCGCCGGCCGCGTAGATGGCATTGGCTATCGGACTGACCAGCGCCACATGCGTCTTCAGCCAGGCATCCATATGGGTGCTGAGCGCGATCGGGAAACCGGCTTCGGTCAGGGCGTCCGCAATCTGTTGCAGCCGGGGTGTAATCTGGCCGTCGATCTCGCCCAACGTCGTCGGCTGCGCCGCCACAATCTGATAGCGCACGATGTGGCGTTCGCGCGCACCGCCCGCGCCCGGAAAGCCCAGCACGACGCGCTCGCGCCCCAGCGCCTGAATAAAAGCGTCTGGTCCGGCCGCGTTGTTGATCAGGAACAGCACATTCGGCGTTGAATTCTTCGCCAGCGCAGGCAGAACCTGGGCCACTTGATTCTTGCGCATTACAACGAGAATCCAGTCGTATACGTCTCCGGGCAGCAACTCGTTGACGGTGGGGATAGCCGTGATTGTGACACGGCCCGTGGCCTCGTCTTCCAGCATCAGTCCATGTTCGTTCAAATCGACGCTGCGTTGGCCGCGCGCCAGCAGGGTGACCTCGTGCCCGGTCGCCTGTAGCCGACCAGCATACAGGCTGCCTAACACACCCGCACCGTACACCAGAATTTTCATGGGATAGATCCTCTTATCCGCCAAAGGCTTTGATCAACGCCTGACCCGCCGGGGCCGTCAAGCCTTGCAGCAGGCTCGGCCACACACCGATGACGATCACCGCCACGCCCAGCGCCGCGATCGGGAGCAGCATCCCCATCGGGACCGGTTGGCCGCGCACCACCACATCGGATGGCTCTTTGCGATACACCGCATTCACGATCGGCGCGTAGTAGGCCAGTGAGAGCACGCTGTTCAACGCGGCGAAGATCACCAGCGCATCGATCACAGTGTTCTGCGTCTGGAAGCCCGCCACGAAAATTTGCCACTTGGACATGAACCCGGCGAGCGGCGGCAGCCCGCCCAATCCCAACACGGCCAGGCTCAACGCCAGCGCCACGATCGGATAGCGTTTGGACGCACCGTTAAGGTCGCTCATCATCAGCGGTGAGGTGTGATCGCCTTTGGCGATGTACAGCGCGTACAACAGCGCGCCCGCCGCGAGGAAGGCCAGGCCCTTCATCAGGCCATGATTCAATAGATGGAAGAAACTGCCTTCCGCGCCCGCGCTTTGCCCGACGTAAATCGCCAGTCCCAGGCCCAACAGCATGTAACCCACGTGGCTCAGACTTGAGAACGCCAGCAGGCGTTTAACTTGCGTTTGTCGCAGCGCCAGCAGATTACCCATCAGCATGTTGAGCGCGCCGAAGCCCATCAGCAGTTCGCCCCACGATAAATTAAAGCCCACCAGCGCCGACAGCGCCCGCAGCAGCGCCACCAGCCCCGCCTCGATGACCACACCGGACAACATCGCGCTGATGCCGCTGGGCGCCTGCGAGTGCGCGTCGGGCAGCCACGTGTGCATGGGAGCCATGGCTACCTTCACGCCGAAGCCGATCACAAATAGCGCGCCCGCCACTAACAGCAGCGGTGAATCTTGCGCGCTCAGGCTGATCTGATCGAGGTCCAGTGTGCTGCGCACCGCCAGCACTAGCGCAATGCCCAACAATACCAGCACCGAGCCGACCGCGCTCTGCACCAGATACTTCACGCCTGCTTCCAGCGACGCTGGTTGATCGCGATAGAAGGCGACCAGCAGATACGACGACACCGCCATCGCTTCGAACCACACCCACAGATTGAACAGGTCGTGCGCGCAGCCCAGGCCGATCATGATGCCGACGATGGCGATCAACATCGCGTAGTATTTTTCTTCGTTCGTTTCGCCCGCCATGTACGGCCCGGAGTAAATCACGACGACGGTACCCAGGCCCAGCGCGACGGCCGCCAACAGCGCGCTCAGCCCGTCGAAGCGCAGCATCACCGTGCCGATCGAATACGTGATCACGCCCGCCTGCAACTCGTTAAGCGCCAGCACGAACGGCACCCACGCCAACCCGATCGCGATCAGCGCGACCCAGCGGCCGATGCCCTTCAAGCGGCCCGCAAAGTACACCACGGGCGAGCCGGCCAGCAGCAGCACCATCAGCCACGCAAACGTCGGCACTTCATTGATCATTGCCAATTGATCATTGTTCATTGTTACCGTCCTGCCGCCAACACAATCAGCACCACAATCAGGCCGCCGATGATGCCGGCCACGTTCCAGTTCAACAGGCCGGTCTGCGTCAGACGCAGCGCCTCAGCCGATTGAACCGTGGCGCGCACCACGCCGCGATTGATCGCCTCGAAACCGAAACTATCACGCGCCATTTGCGCCAGCCCCTGCGCCCGATTGACGAGCCCTTTCCAGAAGTCCCGCGTCCACCACAAGATCAAACCGATCGCTACCGCGTTCAGCGCGATCAACGTCGGTAGCGAGATGACTTCCTGCAAAATCTCACCCGTCGGCAGCGCGTGAACTTCGTGGAAGGGCAGGGTGCTGTGCAGCAGTTCGCTGAACGGTCCGGCCAGCAGCCACGTCGTCAACGTGCCGAACGACAGCAGACCCAGCGAGACTTTCATCGCGGTTTGCGCATCGTGCGCGTGAAGGTGACTGCGCTCGCTGCCGAAGAACACCAGCCACACCATGCGGAACGTATACAGCGCCGTGATCCCTGCACCGATCAACATCCCGACATACGCCCACACTGGCCCATGTTTCAAGCCTTCTTCAAGGATCAATTCCTTGCTCCAGAAGCCGTTGAGAATCGGCAGGCCCATCAACGCCAGCGCGCCGATGACGAACGTCGTGCGCACGAACGGCATCTTCTTGCCCAGCCCGCCCATCAAGCGCATATCGCGTGTGCCCACGGCGTGGATCACTGCGCCCGCCGCGAGAAACAACAGCGCCTTGAAGACTGCGTGACTGAGCAGATGGAATTGACTCGCGTAGATGCCGCCAACTCCGATCGCGTAGACCATGTAACCCAGTTGACTTACCGTTGAATAAGCCAGCACGCGCTTGAGGTCAGTCGACACCAAAGCCATGAGCGCCGCCATCAACGCCGTGATCAGCCCGACGATCACTACGGCCGTCGTCCAGCCGGGCACCGCTTCAAACGCCGGATAAAAGCGCGCCAGCAGATACACACCCGCGTTCACCATCGTCGCGGCGTGGATCAGGGCGCTGACCGGCGTGGGCGCTTCCATCGCATCGGGCAGCCACGTCTGGAAGGGGAACTGCGCGGACTTGGCCGCGGCTGCGGCCAGGAAACCAAACGCAACCAATGCGAGCAAATCTTTTGGCAGTGCTTCGGCTTTTGTTAGAAAATCAGCGATTTGATAACTGCCGGTGTTGGCGTAAACAATCAGCGCGCCGATCAGCAGTCCCACGCCGCCCAGCGAGGTGATGAGCAGCGCTTTAATGCCGCCCGCCACCGCTTTGGGATCGTCGTTGTGGAAGGAGATCAAGGCGTAAGAGCACAGCGCGGTGATTTCCCAGAAGACAAAGAGGAACAGCAAACTGCCCGTCAGCGCCAGCCCGGCCATCGCGCCGATGAAGATCAGGATCAGCGCGTAGTAGCGGCCCAGCTGTGCTTCACCGCGCATGTAATCGACGGAGAAGATCACGGCCAGACTGCCGACGACAGTGGCGACGATCGTGAGGAATACGCCCAGCCCATCGGGCGTGAACGTCAATGCGCCGAACGCGCCGCCCATCTCGATGGTCACGGCTGTTGTGCTCGACGTTTGCGGCAGCATCAGCAGCGCCGCCACGCCTGCCGCTACCGAGAAGATCACGGCCAGCAGGTGTTGCAGATTCGCGCGTTTGTCGCCGGCCAGCCAGACGCACACTGCGCCCAGCCACGGCAGGCCAATCGCTAGGAGAATCAGAGTTGCGCTCATAGATGCCTCGTATCGTGATAAGTAATCGGTCAATCGGTTGACCAGTTACCAGTCAACCAACTACCAATCACTCGTCACTCATCACTTCTTCAACGTCGCCAGATCGTTCACATCCAGCGTGCCGACGCGCCGCTTGATCTGAATCGCCAATGCCAGCCCGATCACGGCCACAACGGTATCGGCGACGATGATGGTGACGGCCAGGCTCTGGCCCAGATTGACGCGCCCGCTGTGTAAGCCTGCTGCGATCAGTGCCAGCATCGCGCCCTTCACCACAATTTGCAGCGCCACGATGACTTTGATCAGGTTGCGGCTGATGAGCAAACCGTACACGCCCACGCCGACCAGGCCTATCACACCTATGACAATGATTTGCTGCTCGGTCATGCTTTCACCTCCGGCGCAGCGACGCTGTGCCCGGCCTGAGCCTGCGGCGTCTGCATCGGTTGCCTGGCTCTGGCGGGAACTTTCACTTTCGCGTCCGCCAACAGGCCCAGCAGCCCGACCACGGCCGCAAAGATCAGGCCACTTTGAACCAGCGCATCCAGGCCGCGCTGCTGCCACATCACCTCGGCAAAAGCGGGTTCGCCGGTCGCGCGCGCGACTTCCAGCGAGGGGATGATCATGACAGCGAGTAGACCGATCGGGATGAGCACCAGCGCCCACGCGATCGGTTTTCGAATCATCGACTTCAACTCGATCGGATCTTCGCCCGCGACGCTGATCGCCAATACAAACAGCACCGTGACCAGACCCGCGCCGACGCTGAGTTCGATCACGGCCAGTTCGGCCGCGCCCATGAGATAGAAGAGGATTGAGACGAAGGCACTGCACCCCGCCAGCCACAAAGCGGACGACAACAGGCGTTTGGCCTGCATCGCCAGAAACGCGCACAGGACCACCGCCACGACCAGGCCACCATAGACCATACGCCCTCCTGTCAAAAATACACTAAGTCTGCTCTTAATAAGCATACTCTTGGACGAGGGTTTTATTATGTGAAAGATGTCACGACAAAGCGGGATATTCGACATATTCACCGGGTGAGTATCCTCAGATTGCAGCAATTCTCAATTTGGCAGCAGAGGCGGCTCCCACTCCACCGGGTACGCGGGCGTGGGAACCCGCTCGGCTGACAACATTGTTTGCAGAACTCAAATTAAGAATCGCTGTCCAGAACGGCCGGTCGATGGCTGCTCGTTCCAGCCTTCTGCCGACAGCCAGCGTATAGGAGCGTACGCCGGGTATAATTTTCGCAGTTCACAAAAGTGAGCCTGGCGAGTGAGCGATGAGCAACGAGCAATCAGCATTGAACGATGAAAAATGATCCAGTGCCGCAAGCAGCTGGCAGCTATGTGCTGGTGCTGGAAATACAGCGTTCCCGCACTTTGATGATAGGCCGCCTCGGAGAGGTGACTTTGCCTGTGGGTGTGTATGCGTACGCGGGCAGTGCATTTGGATCAGGTGGCTTGCGAGCGCGATTGGGACGGCATCTGCGCGGCGATGGCGTGACGCACTGGCACATCGACCACGTGCGCGCCGTGGCTGAAGTCCGCGCGTGCCTTTACGCGGTATCGGATACGCGGCTGGAATGCGTGTGGAGTCAGGCGCTGGCTGCCTTGCCCGGCGCGACGATTCCGGTGCGGGGCTTTGGCTCAACTGATTGCCGGTCGGGCTGCGCCGCGCACTTGATCGCTTTGCCGCCGCGTGTAAACATGTCAAATGTGCGGCGTGTTTTGCAGGCGATCGCTCATTCAACCATTGTGCTTCTTCAATTCCGCTGACGCACATCTGCATCCCGCATCCTGCCTCTTGCTTCTCTTTTTTGCCTCTTGACATGGCCGATTTTTAGGTGTACAAATATGAACGGTCGTTCGTTCGTTTTTTTAGGAGGAGCAGATGGCGACACGCAAAGCAAAATCGGTGGCCCTTTCAAACCCGATTGAGACCGCAGCCCGATCGGGCGCGGCGGAGACGAAGGGCGATCGCACCCGCGCGGCGTTGATCGAGGCGGCGTATCAACTGTTCAACAACAAGGGCTATCACGCCACCTCGATGCGCAACATCGCCGACGCGGCCGGGCTGGCGCTGGGCGGCATCTACAATCACTTTCAGAGCAAGGAAGATATCTTTGTGGCGATGTTGATGGAACGGCACCCGTTTCTGGAGATTCTGCCGGAGCTGGAAGCCGCGCAGGGCGAGACGGTTGAAGCGCTGGTCCGCGATGCGGCGCGGCGCATGATCGCCAAACTGGATCAGCAGCCGCTGTTTCTGAATCTGATCTTTATCGAAGTGGTGGAGTTCAAGAGCAAGCACGTGCCGCAATTGTTCGAGATGTTCTTTCCGCGCATGCTGGGTTTTGTGCAGCGGTTTCAACAGACGCACGGGCCGCTGCGCGAGATACCGCTGCCCGTGATCTTGCGCTCGTTTGTCGGCGTGTTCTTCTCGTTCGTGATTACGGACATGCTCATCGGCCGGCAGCTGCCGATGGGCACTGCGCCGGAAGCGTTCGAGCATTTTGTGAACATTTATCTGCACGGCATTCTGGCTGAAAGTTGACGACGATGCTCAACTCTCGATTGCATTCGCTGATTCGCAAAGAGTTCATCCAGATCGTGCGCGATCCGCGCACACTGCTGATGATGTTCGTGCTGCCGATCGTGATGCTGTTCTTGCTGGGTTATTCGGCCACGAACGACGTGCGCAACGTGCCGACCGCGATCCTCGATCAAGATCGCTCGGTGCAGGCGCGCGATCTCATCAACGCGTATCGCGCTGCCGATTATTTTGGTTTCGCCTTCGATGTGGAGTCGGTGGACGAGTTGAAGTGGCTCATCGACAGCGGGCAAGCCAAAGCCGGGTTGATCACCCCGCCCGATTACGGCCAACATCTCGCGCGCGGCGAGCAGGCGCAGGTGGCGTTTGTGATCGACGGCAGCGATCCCACGGTGGCGGGCACGGCGCTGTCGGCGGCGACGCTGATCGGTCAGACCAAAGCCACCGCCGTGCTGCGGGCCGAGTTGGAGGCACGGGGTCAATCGGGTGCGGTGCAACCGCCGATTGAAGTCCGTACCCAAGTCTGGTACAACCCCGATCTGGTCAGCGCCTATTTTATGATCCCCGGTTTGATCGGCATGATCTTGCAGTACATGGCGATCATGCTGACCTCGACGGCGATCGTGCGCGAACGCGAACGCGGCACGATCGAGCAGCTGATCATCACGCCGATCGGTTCGCTGGAATTGATCGCGGGCAAGTTGACGCCGTACATTCTGATCGCGTTCTTCGATCTGATGGAAGTGTTGATTTTAGGGACGCTGGTGTTCAACGTGCCTATCAACGGCGATATCGGTTTGTTGCTGGCCTTGGCGGCGCTGTTCCTGGTGACGACGCTGGGGCTGGGCCTGCTGATCTCAACCATCGCCAAGACGCAGTTTGAGGCGATGATGACGGCGATGTTCATCCAACTGCCGTCGATCTTCCTGTCGGGCTTTTTCTTTCCGCTGGCCGCGATGCCGCCGCTTTTGCAGGCGCTGAGTTACGCGGTGCCGCTGCGCTATTTCTTGATCATCGTGCGCGCGGTGACGCTGAAGGGCGTGGGCGTGGGGGCGGTGGCGGGCGAGGTGATCGCGCTGATCATCTTCGGCGTGGTGGTGACACTGGCGGCAGCGCGACGGTTCAGGAAGAGGCTGGATTAGTGCAATAGTCCGATAGTGAGATAG
>JAUQXD010000592.1 GCA_030834835.1 Thermoflexales bacterium
GCCGTAGCGATTGTCAAACAGGTGCTTGGTGTTGGCGTCATTGATGGCGACGATGGGGAACTTCAACGCGCCTTCTTTCGCCATCGCGCGCAGACGAATTACGCCCGTCGTGGTCTCTTCGGTACCGCCCACCACGCCGTCCAGCAACTCCGTGCGATTCTGGTGCAGTTGCGATACGAGGTCCGCGCCGTCGTCCATGGTCAAATGCGGTTTGTGATCAAGCGCGGCTTTGATATGATCGTAGTACGTGCTGTTGTCCTCGCCCTTGATGGCGTAGACCGGGATTTCAAAATTCGCCACCAGCGACGCGGCCACATCGTCCTGCGTGCTTAGCGGATTCGATGCGCACAACACGATGTCGGCGCCGCCCAGTTGCAGCGCGTGCATCAGGTTGGCGGTCTCGGTGGTGACGTGCAAACAGGCGCTGACGCGCAGACCCTTCAACGGCTGCTCGGCCTTGAAACGCCGCTTCACTTCGCGCAGCACCGGCATTTCCTGCTCGGCCCACTCGATGCGATACCGGCCGCCGGTCGCGAGATCCAATTTCTTAACATGATGTTCGACTGTCATCTTGACTCCATTTCTCCAATGTGATTTCCGATTTTCCGAACAGCGCGACCTTCATGAAAAGCCGCGTGCTTTTTGAAACCTAGTTTTTCATACACGCGGATGGCCGCCGCATTCTCGCGGCTGACGCTCAATCCGATCGTGCTCACACCCCGATCGATCAACCGGGCGATCACGGCGCTCGTCGCCATAAAGGCCAGCCCGCGTCCGCGCCAGTCGGGATGTGTCATCACATTGCCCAGTGCGGCGATGTGACCATTATCCGATACAACGTGCGTTCCGGCAACGGCGATCATTTGATTGTTTTGCCGAATGCCGCAAAACACACCGCGCTCGATTTCTTCCGGCGAAAACGCATCGCCGCCACCGAAGGCATATAGCGCCAATAAATCGGGCACATCCGCCAGCGTAATCTCGATCGCGTCACCCGGCACCGATCGAAAGTCGCCGGCCGCTAATGCCATCTTCCACATCGGCATTGCTGCGGCAATCTGATAGTACTTCTCAAGCACCGGCAGATGCTCATCGCGCACACTCAACCCGATTTCGGGCAAGCGCACCGTCTGATCCAGAATAAGATCGATACCACGCTCATCGCCCATCAAGAAACAGATCGGCGGTTGCAGGCTGCAATAGATCATCGCCAACGCGATCAGATCGCCCTGCTCTTCCGCGCCGTCGTTCGCGACGCCGTCGTCTACGACGCCGTACCAGTCAGTCTGCTGGAAAAGCTCCGGCTCTAAATCGCCTAGCGCATAATCCGCCCACGCTCGATCGGTGTTGAGGAACGATCGGAGGCGAGCAACATCGACAATCTGAATAACGTTCATTGCAATGACGAGTGATGAGTGACGAGTGAAAGCAATATCACTTATCACTCGTCACTTTTCACTTCCACCCATCCAATGCATCGTCGCCGAAGTACGTGCGATAGCGCTGGATA
>JAUQXD010000593.1 GCA_030834835.1 Thermoflexales bacterium
GTAACCGGTCAGGCCCCGCAAGCGGACGCCGTGGGACTCAGCGCCATCATTGCGCTTACACTCCTGCTGTTGGGGTATTTTGTCTTTAAGCGCACTGAACCGGTCTTTGCAGATCTGATCTGAGAGCCGAGTTCGAAAGAAAGACCAGAGGGCAAACTGCCGATGCGGATTGAGGACCTGCAACTAGATCGTCGCGAGGCATGGACGCGCATGAGTGCCAGCGTGGTGTCGGCCCTGCGGGCCAATCAGCTGGACTATATTCAGACGCGCTCCCGGCTAATGATGTTTCACCTGAATTGTTGGCCCAGGTGCTGGTGGATAAGGACTATCCGGTCTGCTGGTATCAAGAAGTGATTGAGCCGCTAACCGTGCCGGGAAGGCATGATCCTGTCAGGATTATCAAGAAACAGCTCTCGCACTTCAGCCGGCTCCGCGCCCGGCGGAACGCGCGAGATTGGCAGAGCGTCGTTAATCGCCCCGATCACAAATCCACCGGCGGTCGCATTCGCCAACTCTATCGAGGCTTCAGAGCCATCGGCCGTAGCCAGGCCTATTCTTAGGTGAGGTACTGCAACTCTCTATGATCTCTCAACTTCCGATTGGTACCATCGCATTTGAGCAGGTTTCCAAGCGCTACCGGCTGGGCACGCTGGGCACATTGCGCAGCACGCTGGCCGCGCTCCGGCGTGGCGCAGGCAACGCGAATGACGCGCGTCGCATACTGTGGGCCGTGCGCGACGTTAGTTTCAAAGTCGAGCGGGGAACTTCGCTGGGATTGATCGGCCCCAACGGCGCTGGCAAGACCACGACGCTCAAACTGTTGTCAAATATCACCCGGCCCACTTCCGGACAAATCACGGTGGCCGGCCGCGTCTCGTCATTGATCGAACTCGGCGCGGGTTTTCATCCAGAATTGACCGGCCGCGAGAACATCTATCTCAACGGCGCCATTCTCGGGCTAAAGCGCCAGGCTATCACTCGGCGGCTGGACGCAATTATCGCTTTCTCAGAACTGGAACGGTTTATCGACACGCCCATCAAGCGCTATTCGTCTGGCATGTATGTGCGTCTGGGCTTTGCCGTGGCGGCGCATGTCGAGCCGGACATTCTGCTGGTCGACGAAGTGCTCGCCGTGGGAGACACCAGCTTTCGCCATAAGTGCATGCAGCGCATGCACGACCTGAAAAACAACGGGACAACCATCGTCTTTGTATCGCACAACATGCACCAGGTACGCAATGTGTGCGATACCGCGCTGCTATTCATGCAAGGCCAGGTGCGCGCTGCCGGTACACCGCAGGACGTCATCGCCGAGTATGAGCGCATCCTCTTGAGTCCGCCGGCCGGCCAGCCGGCCTCTGACCCCGCCCAACCCGAACTTCAATCCATGACCGGTCTGGTTCTAACGGCAGTTGACGTGACCGCCGGGACCGGGGACCACGATCGCGTGTTACGCAGCGATCAGGCCGTGACTGTGAAAGTCCACTATCGAACCGCCGGTCAGCAGCCTGTCGGGCGTATCGATCTGCGCATGATTCGCGACGACAGCCTGTTGTGCAGCGCCACGGACGCCAGCCAGGACTTGAACCGCCTTCAAAAGATCGAGGCGTTGTCGGGAGAGGGCACCATCGAGGTAACCTACAATCCGTTGCAGTTGACAACGGGTCGTTACACCTGCATCGTCCAGATCACCGACCCGAGTGACGCCCTGGTCATCGCCTCTGGACAATCACGAGCATTTGACGTTTACGCGGAACTGAACATGTCCAACCCAGGCATTTTCGTTCCGCAGGTACGCTGGGCGCTGCACCCGACCACAAACCCGCTTCAAACTAAGGGAGAGATCTAGCATGCGTATCGACAATCTGCACACGGAACAGCACGGGCCGCGGCAGAGGGTGGCTGCCACGGTTACGTGGGAAGACTGCGATCGACCGGCCCGCCAGGTATACTTTGAAACAGACCAGGCTTTTGCCGAAGCGCTGACGCTCAACCCGAATGCGTTCGTCACCGCCTGCATTATTCCGGCCATGCATCACCACGAGCAACGGTTAACGATCGACGCGCCGATCTGCCCGGAGCTTCGCAACGGGTTGATAACGGCGATGAACTGGCAGCAGGTCTGGTACCCTGAAGGCTCAATAGTGCGGATCGAGGCGAAGGCGGACGCACAACCGATCGGACCACGCGACGCCAGGCGCACTGCCGTGTTTCTGTCCGGCGGCGTCGATTCAGTGTCGACGTTGCGGGGCAATCGGCTCGATTTCCCGCTCGATCATCCCGGTTCGATCAAGGATGGTCTGGTGGTGCACGGCTTTGACATCAGCGGCACCCAGGTCAGCGGCGATCAGACGCGTTTGTTCGAGCGCGCCCTGGAGGCCCTGTCGCCGATTGCCGGCGAAGCCGGAGTTACGCTCATTCCAGTGTCCACCAATTTGCGGCTGCTCGATGATAGCGTGGAGTTCTGGATGTACAAGTTTCACGGCGCCGCACTGGCTGCGGTTGCCCATGCGCTGGCCAATCGCATCGGCGCAGTGTATATTGCGTCGACGTATGACATTCGCAACATGAGGCCGTGGGGCTCACACCCGCTGCTTGATCCCTTATACAGCAGCACTGATCTGCAAGTTCGCCACGCCTATGACCGGTTGTCACGCCTGGACAAAGTACGCCTCATCGCCGATTGGCCCACGGCCCTGCACAACCTGCGCACCTGCACCGAAAACGATCCTGGCGCGCTAAATTGCGGCAAATGTGAGAAATGCATTCGGACCATGTTGGAACTATTGGCGGTGCGCAAGTTGGCGCACAGTTCGGCGTTTGCGGCTGACGACGTAACCGTGGACATGTTGCGCGACCTTCACATTACGAATGCCTACCAGAATTCGTGCTATCGCGACCTGCTGGAGCCGTTGATCGCGAACGGGCGAGCGGATCTGGCGGCGGCCATTGAAGCTAGGTCGACCGAATTCCAGCGTCACCTTAGATGGACAGAAGAAAGGGATTGGAAAGGCGCCGTCAAGAAATTCGACCGCAAGTTTCTGGGCCGCGGCCTGTATCGTGCCTACCAATCACTGCGCGCGCTAGCCTGATCGGGCGGCGATCCGATCTGAAGATGAATCATGGGGCTGCACCACCGCTGAACCTGATCAGCCAGACATGTCGAACCACGCTGGGAGCAAAAGCGCCAATGCGAATTGAGAACTTGAGAACCGAAATCCGGGGGCGAAAGGTGCGCCGGGTTGCCACAGTCATCTGGGAAGATAGCCCTCGACCCACGCGCGATGTTTATTTCGCAACCGACGAAGCCTACGCCGCGGACCTGGCACCAGGCCAACATGCGTTTCTAACCGCCTGTCTCATTCCGGCGATGCGCCACGGCGAACGGCGCATCAAGCTGGATGAACCGATTGCCCCGGAACTGCGAAACGGCCTGCATATCAATATGGTGTATCTGCGCTCGTGGTATGGCACGCCGCGCAACTTAGTGCAGATTGAGGCCAGCACAGAACGTCGTCAGCCTATTCCGCGCACCGCAACAAATGCTGCTTCATTCTTATCGGGCGGAATTGACTCACTGGCTACCTTGCGGGCAAATCGCCTGAATTACCCGGCCGACCATCCCTATTCGATCGCAGACTGCCTGATCGTGCACGGATTCGATATCGGCGGACGCGAAGCCGTGGGAGATGAGGCGGATTTCTTCGATCGGACACTGGCCACCCTGACCCCCATCGCCCAGGATGCCCGGGTACATCTCATTCCAGTCGCCACCAACATCCGCCACCTGGACGATGACGTGACCTTCTGGATGTACGAGTTTCACGGCGCGGCCCTGGCAGCGGTGGCGCATGCTTTGTGCCGTCGAATCAGCCGCGTCTGCATCGCCGGTACCATGCACGTACCCTTTCTCGAGCCGTGGGGTTCACATCCAGCGCTGGATTCAAATTACAGCTCCGTCGATCTGCAGGTGGAGCACGACGGACTGGCGATGTCGCGCCTGGAGAAAGTGCAGCTCATCGCCGACTGGGATGTAGCCTTGCGCGACCTGCGGGTCTGCACCATGAACCCCGCCCGGGGTCTGAACTGCGGACGCTGTGAAAAGTGCCTGCGCACCATGTTGGAACTGCTGGCCTGCGGCAAGCTCGCCCGGACCTCGGCCTTTCCGGCCCAGGACGTGACGGCGGATCAAATTTTGAATATTCACATTGACGTCGAATTTCCGGCTCCCTGGTATCAAGAACTTGTGGCGCCGTTGACGGATCGGGGCCGAGCCGATTTGGCGCACGCCATCCAGGAAAAATTAAATGAGTTCGAACACCACAAGGTGTGGCAACAGGAAAAAGACTGGAAGGGCCTTATCAAGCGCTTCGACCGACGGTTCCTGCGCGGTGTACTGTATCAATCGTATCGCGCCACGCGGCAGGTGGTGCGTTCAAAGGCGCCCATGTTGCAGTTGCTGGCGGGAGCCGCGACAGGATTGGACGCCTGGGCACAACTGCCCGGTGGCTTGATATGAACATCGGCGTGATCGGTTGGTGGAACAACGGCAACCAGGGCGATTTTGCGATCCTGGAGAATATCACGCTGGCGCTGGCGGCCCATCGCGTCGTTCCGATCGATGTGCCGTTCCACATCACACCCGACGAAATCGCTCGCCTCAACCAGCTGGATTTCTTAATCTTTGGCGGCGGCGGCCTGTTGACAACCAGCCCGGCTGTGCCCTTTGATACGTTCGATGCCTGGGGCGACGAACTCCACACCCCGATCGGCATCCTCGGCCTTGGGGTGGATGAAGTTAAGCCGCAACACCGGCGGGCGGTGCAGTTGTTGCTTGATCGGGCCAGGTTCGTTTTTGTGCGTGATACCACGAGCCAACGACTATTGAATCATCCTAAAGTACAGTTGATGCCGGATGTAACTTTCTGGCAGCCTCCAACAACCATGCCACACCTCACCGATCTGGCGCATCCCAGCTGCGGCGTGAACTTGCGCTCCCTGTCACCCGCCGATCGGCAGCAGTGGATTGCAACCCTGCAATCACTACCCCTGCGCCTCCGCGGCGTGCCGCTCGCCACTTACGGCGCGTTTGAAGAACTGGAGACGCTGCAGGCCATCGATCCGCGGGTGTCGCGAACGTTTGACCACGGTGTGTATCAACAGATTGATCTGATGATCGGCACAGCGTTCCACTCTGTGATCTTTGCCATTCAGGCCGGTGTGCCTGTCATCGCCATCGGTTATGCACCCAAAGTCGCGCGGTTGATGACCGAGTTGGGGTTGAGTGACTTCTTGCTGAAAACCGACGAATGGCGCAAATTGGCCGGCCTCGTCGAGCGTGTCAAGAATGACCATGAATCGATAGCCGCGCGGTTGCGCGAGACCACGCGTCAACTTTCGCAGAGCACCCAACAGATCATGCGTGATGTGCAGGACCTGATCGAAGGCGTGACGCCGGCACAGCCAGCCGCAGAGGCGCTGGCCAGTATCATCGTCCTTGATTCAGACTCGGCCGAAGCCACCCACCGAACGTTGGCATCCTGTCTCAAGCAAACATACCCGAATACAGAGATCGTCCTGGTGTCAGCTGGCCACCAGCAGAGTGATAATCCGACGGTAAAGTTGGTCGCCTGCGCCGCCAACCCTTCGCTCGCGCGCCGCATCAATGCGGGTCTGGCGAAGGCCAGCGGCCAATACCTGACATGGATCAACGCGGGCGATCGGTATACCCTGGACGCCATCGCGGTGCTGGTCCATCGACTACAGCAAGAGCCAGCGTGCGCAGCAGTTTACGCCGATCACTATACAATGCATGAGCCGCAGCTCATCGCCGCTGCCCACCGGGTAGACGAGCCGAACAAATTGATCCGGCGCAATGTTGTGGAGCCTTGCTTCTTGTACCGGCGGAGGCTTCACGACGAGCTCATGTCGCTGGCCGAGCAGACCGCCCTGCCCGCCTACGATTTTTGGCTGCGCGCCTGGCAATCGGCGCGACTTTTGCCAATCCATGCGCGGTTGATGTACTGCGAGCCGTCTGACAGTGCACCTGGCGACTGCGCGGCAGAACGGCAGACGCGACATCAATGGCGAGCCACACAGCCGTGGCTTAAACGCACCGCCTGGAACATCGTCGACACGGAATTTGTCGAGTCCCATGCCGTGCAGCCTCTCTTGAAACTACGGCGTCGGCTAAGAGCGAACCGGTCATGAGCCTGCTGAACATCAGTACAATCATTCCATCGTATAATCGCGCGAACTATTTGCGGCTCGCCCTGGATAGCGTGCTTGGCCAGACCTATCCCGTAGCCGAAATCATCGTCGTCGACGACGGCTCAACCGACAACACACGCGAAGCCGTGCAGCAATACGAGGGCAGAGTACGCTTCTACCAACAGAATCATGGTGGAGTATCGGCGGCGCGCAACAAGGGGTTGGAACTGGCCCGGGGTGAAATCATCGCCTGGTGTGACGCCGACGACATATGGGAACCAACGTTTTTGCAGCGCACGGTATCATTGTTAGAAAACGATCCGCGGTTGGATGGGGCGTATGCCGGGGTCGTGCACATCGATTCAGCTGGCAACCGTCTGCCGCAGGAAAACCGCGTCGCGGTGCCGCCCGATCAGCTTTACGCAGCCCTGGCAGATGATTGTTTTATTCAGACGACCGCTTTCGTCATGCGCAAGCAATGTTTTGATCAGGCCGGCTGGTTTGACACCGACTTCGACATCAGCGAAGATTATGATATGTTCTTGCGGCTCGCAAAGCGCTACCGCATTGTCGGGGTGGGCGAGCCGCTGGTTCAGTATCGGGTGCATCAGCAGAACACGGTCGCCAATACAACCAGGTGGTGCGAGTCACGATTGGCCTTGACGCGCAAGCACTTCGGTGATCCGCGCGAGGGCGGGGCAGCGCTGACGGTGCAACAGCGCCGTGCGCATGCCTACGCTTATCGGGCCGCGGCGATCAAGTGCTTGCAGGACGCTGCTGACGATCGGGGCTGGCAGTATCTGCGCCAGGGAGCCATCATCTGGCCGGAGATGCTGAGCCAGCTTAGTACGGCGTATGAACTAGTTTGCGGCAATCAGGCACCCGGCCTGCGCGGAGATGCCGCCCATATGAATCTGCCGCAACGCGAATCGTATATGCAGCAGTATCTGAACGAGCTGTTTCGGCTAGCCGATCCTGCACTGGCGCGCCATCGGGGCAACGTGTATGGCAATACCTATCTGGCGCTGGGTATGTTGAGCGATCAGGCCGGTAATTGGCCAGCCGCGCGTCGTTACTTGCTCAGAGCGTTGCAATCGAACCCGCGCCTGAGCGCCAGGTCTGTCGTCTTGCGGCGGCTGCTCAAAGTTTCAGGAGCCGGAAGAATCACGGCGGCATTGCGCAAAATTCGCGCCTGAGCATCACCCGTAACGAGGATCGATCACAGCGAATGAAATTACTCTTTGTCACTAATCTATATCCGCCGCATCATCTGGGCGGATACGAGCAACTGTGCCACGAGGTGACGGCGCGCTTGCAGGCGCGCGGGCACACGCTACATGTTTTGACCAGCACCTTTGGGGCGCAGCACCAGCAATCGGAACCGGGAATTGACCGCCGCCTGTTGCTTGAAAGCGATGTCTACTTCTATCGGCCGCAGCAGATCGTACACTACCGTGCGATTCAATCTCATAATCGACAGGTGATTGAACGCACGTTACAGACAATCGCGCCGGATGCGGTTGTCCTGTGGGGCATGTGGAAGTTATCCAGACAAGTAGCGAAACAGTTGGAAGAACCAACCGCCCCACCCCTCGCTTACTATCTGGCGAGCGAGTGGCCCAACGAGCCCGGCGCACACGAGGAATACTGGGACGGTTCGGCCGATCGCATTGGCGGCAGACTGTTCAAACGATCGCTGCGGGGCGTGGTGAAGTCAGCGCTCCGTTCGGAGTGGCGGCCCTATCAGTTGCGCTACCAGCATGTCATGACGTGCAGCGCGGCGGTGCGCGACAATCTCGCAGCCGCGAGTGTCCCGGTCAGGCACGCCAAAGTTGTGTATCACGGAATCGACCCGGAGGCTTATGGTGAAATTGCCGATCGGGTTGCCAATCAAGCCGGCGCTGCGCTCAAGGTGGTGTTCGTTGGCAGTCTAGTGCCGCACAAAGGCACGCACACCGCCATCGAGGCCATCAGGCGCGTTCTGGAACAATACCCTGACGCGCCGATCTCGCTGGATATTCTGGGCAAAGGACATCCGGACTACGAAGTGAGATTGCATGAAGCTGTTAAGAGCTGGCAGCTCGAGCGAGTGGTTACCTTTCACGATCCGATTCCACGCGCGGACTTACCGGAGTTTCTAGCCCGCTTCAACACCATGGTACTGCCATCTATCTGGGCCGAACCGCTGGCCCGTATCTCACAAGAGGCGATGGCCGCGAAACTCGCACTGGTTGGCACGCTGACGGGCGGCACCAAAGAGATACTGAACGATGGAGTTAACGGCCTGGGATTCCCGCCGGACGACGCGAATCTACTGGCACAACAGTTGATCCGGTTGCTGACTGATCCAGCCTTGCGTCGCCAACTTGCTGAGGCAGGTTGGAAAACAGTGACCGAGCGCTTTACGATGGCGCGCATGCTAAATGAACTGGAAACCTATCTGGACAATCTAGTGGCCAGCGATCGCAATCGAGGTAAGTGAGTCAATGTCTGGCAAGAACTCGCCTGTCATGAGGATTCTAATCATCAGCAACTATTATCCGCCCTACGAAGTTGGCGGCTATGAACAACTGTGCCGGGATGTTGCCCTGCGATTGATGAAACGTGGACATCAGATTCAAATCTTGACCAGCCAACGCGGCACCGCCGGGCAGTCACCGTTGGGCGAGTCAAACGTCCATCGGGTATTGCGCCTGCAACCTGATTATGAATCCAGGCAAAGCGCCAGCGCGCAATTCTTCTTGCATCGCCGCCGCGATGAGGCTCACAATGTACGGTGTTTGCAGAAGTTGATCGGTGAATTCAAGCCCGACGTGATTTTCATGTGGAACCTGGAATACCTGCCCGGTGCACTGGCGCTGACGGCGGAAAACACACCGGGCGCAGGCGCCGCCTACTGGCTGGCGGGCTACTCGCCCATGGAGCCAGAAGAGTTTTGGAAGTATTGGGACCGCCCGGCCAACCGATCGGTCGTCAAGCCGTTTAAGCGAGCGCTGCAAAAAATCGCACTGGGCATGATGTCCGACGAAAAGCACACGCGACATCAGGTTCAGATGCGCCACACCGGCATTGTCAGCGACTACATGCGGCAAAGGGGTGTTGCGGCCGGAACCATACCTTCGCAGACGCGAGTCATTTACAACGGCATTGAACCGGAATTATTCTATCGTCCGGTTTCTTTGAAAGCAACCGACAAACTGATCTTGCTACAGGCGGGACGAATCAGTGCCGACAAAGGAGTTCATACAACGATTGAAGCCATCGGACATTTGGCAGCCAACTACACCGCCGGGCAAGTGCACCTGAACATTGCCGGCTCCGGCCCGGCTGACTATCAAGATCATTTACGACAGCTGGTTGATCAATACCACATCGGCGATCGGGTTTCGCTGCTGGGCTGGCTCGCGCGCGACAAAATACCGGAGTTGATGGCGCAGAGCCATGTACTGGTACTGCCCACCACACATCAGGAGCCTTTCGCGCGGGTCGTCCTGGAAGCGATGGCCAGCGGGTTGACCATTATTAGCACGGTGACGGGTGGTACCGGCGAAATCATTCAACATGGTGTAACCGGCTTGACCTTTGCGGTTGAAGACAGCCGCGACCTGGCCCGTCAGATCGAGCAGTTGATGCTGAATCCTGCTCTTAGAACCCAACTGGCAACTTGTGGGCAGCAGTTGGTGCTTGAAAAATTCAGCCTCGATCGTATGGTTGAAAATGTCGAGCAGTTGTTGCGCGAAGCCTGCGCCGATCGCGGCCACAGGTAATAGTCAGATGCGGGTACTCTTTCTTTCAACCTGGTTTCCTTACCCAACCGATAATGGCTCAAAAATTCGAGTGCATTATTTGCTAAAAGCGCTGGCGGAAAGACATCAGGTCAGTTTGATTTCATTTGCGTTTGATACCGCCAACCCCGATCGGGCAGACGAGCTACGCGGGCTTGGCATTGAGGTGCAAGCCGTCCCCGTCAATCCCTTTGATCAACAGCAGAAGATGGGGGCGCGGCGGTTCTTGTCCCCGGCTCCCGCTGTAACCTATCCCGTGCAAGAGATGAGCGACGCGGTGCGCGCGGCCAGCGGCCGACAGTCGTTCGACGTGGTAATCGCGTCCATCGAAGTCACCGCGACTTACCTGGACCACTTGCCTGGAGCGACGAAACGGGTTTTGGAAGAACACAATTCCCTGACGCGCTGGATGTGGGAACGGTATCAATCACAGACCTCGCTCCCTCAACGGCTCAGATGCTGGCTGAGTTGGATCAAGACGCGTTCTTACGAGGCCCGCCTGTTCCGTCAGTTCGATCTGTGCACGATGGTCTCCGAGCAGGATCGACGGACAAGCCTGGGTCTGGCGCGGAACTTTCCGGGGCCGATCGAGGTAATACCAAACGGCGTTGATTGTCAGCACAATCGGCCTGGCCTGAGCCCGGCCGTACCCAATCGCCTGATCTACACCGGGGCTTTGACTTATCAGGCAAACTATAATGCGGTACAGTACTTCTTAGCTGAAGTTTACCCGATCGTCCGGCAGTCTGTGCCAGAAGTGAGTTTGATTATCACGGGTTCGAAAGTGGGGGTGGATCTTAGTCGTCTGGAATTAGATGATAGCGTCCATCTTAGCGGCTATGTCGATGACGTGAGGCCCTTGATCAGCAGCAGCAGTATCTGCGTTGTGCCAATTCAAGAAGGCGGCGGAACGCGCTTGAAGATTTTGGAGGCGATGGCTTTAGGAACGCCTGTCATCTCGACATCAAAGGGCGCGGAGGGCCTGGCTGTTACGCATAACGAACACTTATTGATTGCCGATGATTCAACTGCTTTTGCCGAGGGCATACTGAGACTGCTCAAAGATCCCGATTTGCGTGAGCGGCTGGCCGCCCACGCCCGACGTTTGGTTGAGCAACACTATGATTGGGATCATATTGGCCGGCGCTTTGTGGCTCTTATAGAACGTACCAACAAAGGACCGGGTAGATAGTCATGTTAGGGACTCTACAGAATACTGTTCCAGGCCGTGAATTCTGGCGGCGGTTATTGCCGGTTGCCGTGTTGTTGGCGGCCGCCATTCTTGGATACGACGCCTCACCCGTCTGGCTATTCGTACCAATTGGCCTCGCTGTAATCCTGGTCCTGCTGCGGCAGCCACTGCTCGGCCTGATGGGATTGATTGTCGCGGCTCTGGCAGTCAAGTTCGCCATCAATACCGGGACTGAAGTTAGCCTGAATGCTGCGGCAACACTGGTTCCCATCCTGTTCGTCATCTGGTTGCTCAATCGGATGCATGACCATGACATTCGTCTGGTAAAGTCGCGGGCTAACCTGCCGTTGATCCTTTTTCTGCTCAGTGGTCTACTGTCTATCTTCATTGGCAATGTAACCTGGGCGCCGTCTGTGCCGAAGTCAGGTAACTTTATCATTGTGCAATTTGCGCAGTGGGCGATGTGGGCGTTTTCGGCAATCGCATTCTGGCTGGCCGGCAACACCGTGAAGACCATTACCTGGCTGCGCCGCCTGACCATTTGTTTCATCACCGTTGCCGGTCTCCTGGCGATGGTGCGGGTCACGCCCAACGGTTTTGACACGCTCTACAACACGGTGTCGTTTGCCGTAGATCGTGCGCCATTCTGGTTATTGCTCACGGCGTTGAGTGTCGGGCAACTCCTGTTCAATCGGAGAATCACTACCTGGCAACGCCTAGCGCTGTACGTGATCATAGGCGCAATTATCCTGTACTCGTTTGGCGAAGAGCAAGAGAGAATGGCGAATTGGGTCAGCGTCGTTTGCGCGGTGGGCGTGCTCATCTGGCTGCGCTTCCCCCGCGTACGACTGGTTGTAGTTGTGGCGATTCTCGTGCTGATCGGTAGTGGAGTTCTATTTCGCTTCATCTATGACTTTGCGGGCGGTGATGCGAAATGGGACGAGAGCGGCGGCTCACGGCTGGCGCTGATAGGCAGCGTAGTTGAGTTGAGCATGCATAATCCAATCACCGGCTTGGGGCCGGCGGCTTATCGCGCTTACGGCAAGACCACGTCATTACAGTATGGGCGCGTTTTTTATTCCTCCGCATGGCTTTCATCGCACAACAACTACGTGGATATTTTCTCCCAGACTGGCATCCTGGGTCTTGGGCTGTTCCTGTGGTTCATGCTGCAAGTATTCCTGCTTGGACTGCGCCTGCGCAAACGTTACCCGGACGGTTTTGCCGGCGGCTACGTCAACAGTATGATTGCGGTCTGGGCGGGCATTATGGTCATCATGGCGATAGGCGACTGGTTCCTGCCGTTCGTTTATAACATTGGGTTTCCAGGCTTTCAGGCCAGTGTACTGGTCTGGATGTTCCTGGGCGGGTTGATCGCGCTGGACCACATCCAGCCGGCGGCCCCCACTGGATCGTCGAACGCATAATGGACCTTTCGATTCTTCTCGTCAATTGGAATACCCGTGAACTGCTGCGCAACTGTTTGCATTCGTTGCGGGCCACAGCCGATCGGTTGTCGGAAGTCACCCTGATCTTCGGCAACCACACAGCCGAGGTCATCGTCGTCGACAATGCTTCGCGCGACGATAGCGCCAGCATGGTGCGAACCGAATTCCCGTGGGCGTTATTGATTGAAAACGCACGCAATCTGGGTTTTGCACCGGCCAACAATCAAGCGTATGAGCAGGCCACCGGCGAATACGTGTTGTTATTGAACAGTGATACGGTGGTTCAGCCGGAGGCGATCAGGCGTCTGATGGATTTCATGGCAAGTCAGGCGGATTGCGGCGGGGCCGGTGCGCGGTTGCTGAATGCCGACGGCAGCTTACAGCCTTCATGTCAGCCGATGTTGACGCCGTGGCGGGAGTTCTGGCGTTTGATATTTCTCGACCGCGTCTGGCGGCAGGCCACCTACGATCTGGATCGCTGGCCGATCGATATAGCCCGCCCGGTCGAGACCATCAAGGGAGCCTGTCTGATGGTGCGCCGCGCTGCACTTGATCCGGCGGCGTCTTTACTGGACGAACAATACTTCATGTACACCGAAGAGGTAGATCTGTGTTATCGACTGGCAGATGCAAACTGGAAGCTGTACTGGGTTCCCCAGGCCACTGTCACCCACTTTGGAGAAGGAAGCAGCCGTCAGGCTTACACTCAAATGTATGTGCAGTTATATCGCAGTAAGGTTCAATTCTATCGAAAATTCGGCGGCGAGTCACGAGCAAGACGTTTTAAGCGGCTCTTGCGGCTCGCATACTGGCCGCGCTTAATGGCCGCCCGGCTTGGCCGAGTCTTTAAACCCGCACTGGTCGATCGAGTGCGCACTCTTCAGGAGTTGTTGATCGAACTTCCGCGCATGTAGGTTTTACCCCAGTATCACTGGCAAATAGACACGCCGGCCATTCGCAATCACCGTTGTCGTGCTGGTCGCAACGCCAGCCAGACTATCGGTCAATACCGCCCTGCTAACAAGCGCGGCTGGAGCAACGGCCGAGATCTTCACCGGAAACACAATGGTGACGGGCACACCCGGCGCAACAGTTGCCGCCCAATCGATGCGGTGCTGTAGCGCGTTGTAGGTAGCGGCTCCCCCGCCACTTGTGTTCAGGCTCAGGGGCGCACTCACCAACTCTGGCAACACCTTCGTCAGCGTCATGGCGTGACCGCTGCCTTGCAACGAGACCGTATACGTCACCGTGGTTCCGGTTGCAGCAAATACAGGTTGTACCTCAGCCTTGAGTGTTGGTCCGACGCTCCCCCATGCAACGGATAACGCAGGCCGACCCTGAGCGTTATACTCCTCAACATCCGACGAATGAAAATAACGGCCGCCATGAAATGGACCGTGGGACGAGTACAGCGCCAATCGCACTGGCTGGTTGGCGTGGTGGGCCTCAGCCACGGCACGGCTCACATCCCAAACGTACGGTATTCCAGGATAGGGAGGCGCGGTCTGTACGGACGGAATCAAAACGCCCCCCAGATTTTCTCGAGCGAGTGGCGCGTTGTTCCACGTGATGTTGTTTTCGCTCCAGTCATCGCCCACCGTAAATACTTGCACGAAAGACGCTTCAGGCGCGGGGCCAGGGTTTCCACTATGATATAACGTCAACGTGGCCGAGATAACCGTTTTGCCTGACGGTATGGAGCTTAACGGGAAAGTAACAAACGCTTTCGAAAAGCACGGCCATTCGGATATTGCCTCCACGTTCTGCACATTGAACAGAACTTTGTGGGCGTGGTTGAGGTTGCCCCACTGCACGAAATAGTCGGACAGCCCACCGCCACATTCGTTATCCCCGCCGACAGCGGCATCCGGCACCACGGCGCCATTCAGACCCTGGCGGATGGTCGTCGTGCCCTGTTTCACCACCGATGCGGGCGGCACGTACGCAGGCCTGCCAAAATACAACTGGCCCCACGACGACGGCTGATTGGTCGACAGATTCGGCGGCCAAAACTTGTCGGGAGTCATCGAACCCGTTGCAACATCCCGATCGTGCACTGCAATTCCAAGACCCCAGGTTGTGCCCGGCGCCGGTGGACTGGACATGCCCAGGCTGTCAAATGGAATTCGAAAAGCGATGAACCAACCGTGATGGGCCCCAGGTTCATTCGGTGGAACGGAACCATTCCAATTGTTGTAGGTCGTAAACGGGATCGATGCCGGCACCCAGGCAGAACCATTGCCGCGATATGTCGCCTGGTAGTCCGCGCGCGACTCCCACCAGCTTAATTGTCCATCAAAACGGTAACTGTCTGGGGTTGGCGCGCCGCCACTGTTGCCGCGCTTGTCGAGATAGATCGTCACGGAATCCCAGTCAGTCAAGGTTGCCGCCGCAGGCTCCGTGTCATACCATAGATGTTGATCCATGATATTCACATGCAGCCACAGCGCCTGATCGATGTAGGCAACCCGTACGTCGGCGTAATTCTCGGTGGGCGTCACGCGCCCCAACCAAAACACAGCAGATTCATCAAAGACCAGGCCATTGCTGAAGTGTGGTGCATTCACTCGATACATGACTGGCAGCGGCGCTGCCAGAGCGCCGCTGCCAGATACCGGGCCAGCCGCCAACAAAGCCACGAGAATCAACCGGTGTAAATATCTTCCCATACGACAACCTTTGCGCCCGATCTACGGCGCTTCAATCGCCAGGACCAGTTTGTGAATGAAGAACAGATCCCCACGCGCGAAAGCAGGCGCGTCAAGATACTTCCCGAGTTCGGCGCGAGACTGCTTCAGAATCAACGCTTTGGCGCTGAAAACACCGATCACATCATATAGCGGCTGCGACACGCCTTCATTGATCGTATCTTCGTAGGCCGACACGAACCAGTAGGGCATTACCCGACTGTATTCGTTGACAGCGGTCTGCACCTTAGCCAGCGCGTTGTCGTGCAGATAGTTGCCCAACTCTGGTACGAGATCGATGAAATTGCGCGAGGAAGAGAATGCCCGGCAGTACATGGTGGCCGAGTCAACCGCGCCGGAGACGTAAGGGGTATCCTTGTTAAAGTTGGTTGCTCGCTTCGCGAGTAAGGTATTTAGCCCAGCCTGCCTGGCGGATGCTTCGACGTTGTCTCCGGCAAGTTTTGCAAGCTCGATATATCCCACGTACCCGGCGATATAGTCATTGTGCGCAAATGGATACTCGGCCAGTACCGCATCACCCGGAACCGCCGGTAATTTACCCTTCGCTTGAGCAAATATTTGCGACCCGCCGCCGAAGGCCTGGGCATACTTCCAAAGCGCATAGAACGTGAAGGGCGGTATCGATTCGCCTGGCCACCCTGGAAATCCGCTATAGTTCAGTCGAGCCGGAAGACCCGCCGCGTCACTTTCAAGTTCCGGTGGCAGACTGAAGCTCTGCCGATTCACGCCGTTCTTCCAGCCGATGTGTGTAACATTAAGCGGTGGATAGGCCGCATATTCAGCCTGGAGATAGGCACGCGTCCGTTGGGCCAGGTCCGGCGACAGATGGGGTAGTGCGCGTAACAGCGCATACAGGGTATCAGCTGGATTGCGGAAGTAATCTTGAAACTCATCGGCACACCGCGACTTTGCTTCCAAATCGACGTGCCCCGAACTCAACAAACCCGGTCGAAGATGACCCGCATCCACGATCTTCTGAACTTCCTGTGCCAATCGCTGCTTAAGGCTGCCGAGATCAGAGGAGATCGTGGCCGGCTGGGCTGTCGCGGCCGGAGCCGCCGGTAGCAGCACCGGGGTCACTTGCTGAGGTCCCAGCGCTATCACGGAGTTTCCGCGATGAACATAGACTCGGCCCGCATACGGAATAGGCGGGTTCTGATCTCCACTATTGTCATATGAACCGTTCGTTCCGCCGTACTGTGAAGTACTGGTGGACGCAGGAAAGTTGGGAAAAACCTCATGCAAGCCATTGGACCAGTAGCCCCACTCGCGATAGGCGTCGCCAGGCTGTCCTTGATCCAGAAAATGCGTGTTGGGCACTGATAGGTCAAACGCGCCTGCACGCTGATTGCCGCTGTCATTCCAATAGACGATATTTCCGCCAATTGCAAAGGCCGTAGGCTCGTCAATAGCATGCCAGCCAGACGATGGCGTACTGATGTACGGGGTTCCAATCCGCCAGCCGGCAATCCCGCCGCCATTGATCCATGGAGCGTAGTAGATACCGGTTGCCTGATAGATTACACCATCCGGGCCAACCGCCGGCGGAAAACGATTGCCGCTCTGCGTGCCAAACCATAGAAACGGCGCATATTCAGGCTTGCCGTTGCCGTTAAAATCATAAGTGACCTCCTGGCCTGTACTCCGGTCGAGCACAAAGTAAGTTCGCCGCCAGGGCTTGTCCTCAAGGTATTTTGAGATATTGGACGTACCGCTCCCAATGGTCGCCGCCTGACTGGTGTTAATCCAGCCATCGGCGCCGCGAGGTCCAAGTACCTTGCCGCGCAAGCTGCCTTCACCATCAGGCAACCCGCTCACCACCTGGCGGTCGAGCTGGTCGATATTGTACGGGCTTGATGCGCCCGGTCTGACATTGTCACGATAATTGGAACTGCCCGAAAAAACAACCACCCCTTCATACACAACCGGCCACCACGAATGGAACCCCGCGCCGAGCAGCCTGGCAGACTTCCAAACCAATGATCCCGTCAAGGCGTTGAGGGCATAGGCATATGAGTCATCTGAGGCGAAGTAGATATTGGAGCCGTCAGAAGCCGCCGAAAAGTGAATCGCGCCATCCGTCTTGTATTTCCAGGCCAGCTGCCCCTTCTGACTGTGGCTATTGGCATACACGGCATACATATACCCATCTCGATTGCCGGCAAAAACCAACGAGTTGCTAACAAGTGGGTTCGTATCGAATCCGGCGCCGGCGCCGGCGTACGACCACAAAAGATCACCGGACAATGCATCGATGGCATACAACCGATGATCCATTCCGCCTACGTACGCCACGCCATCGACTACCGTCGGCGAGTGGCCCAGCGGCAGTTCCGTCGGAAAGACCCACTTTACTGCGCCGCTCGCTGGATCGAGTGCATACAGGCCACGCGCAGTAGATACGTACAGGGTATTGTTGGCGGCGATGATCTGCACTTTTTGCGGAATGTACGGCTCGATCGGCTTAGCCCACTGAGGATATAGCATCCCGTTGTTCCAATCATATCGGTGCGACGCCATGTATTCAGCAGAGGGAACCTGATCTGATGTATGGGATGTGCGTTGCGGATTCGCGCCCGCCATCGGCCAGCCGGCGCCAGTCGGCCAGCCTGTCTCAACCGACCGACTAACCATCGGAAGGTAAATCAGATTACCGGCATTCACAGTGTTCGGCGCCATCGCGGCGATCGATGGTGCAGGAGACGCAGATACGGAGCCAACGGCGCCGCTGCCGGGAAGTTCTTCAGGCACGGAGGCGTTGGCAATCTTCACAATGGGTTGTGCCACCGCAACTGACAGTACAAGGCCTGTGCTAACCACAGACCACAGGAAAGCTGACCATCTTGATTTAGTCGTCATTTGAATTTGCCCCCTTATAATCCACTTTTTCAAACCTCACGCAAACCATTATAGCGGCGAAGTGCGCCAACGTCAGCAGGACTAATTCACCAAAAACTCCAAAAAGCCTCAGTACTTTTGTACTATCGCAGATGTACTATCCGCAGATCCACACGATGCATCACCGACGAATTGCGCATAATCCATGACAACGGGACAATATGGTTTTCACCATGACTTGTCGCGTCGAAGGCTTGCTGACCGATACGTTCGAACGTCAGGCCGCTCTACAACGGCAGACTTTCAACCGGGCCGCACGCCGTCTTATGCTATAATTGGCGCAATTATACGAGTGCGGGTTGTCACATGCGTTTTGACCATACCGTGATGACTGCTTTGGTACTCAAGAACTTGTCAAGCTATTAGGGCCTACCACTCCATCTGGAGAGACATCTTATGGATGTCACATTCGTCAGCCCTCCCTGGTCTTAGCTACCCCGAGCGTAGAAGTCCGCTGCATTCTGCATTGGACCGGTTCAATTACCACGGAGCATTGCAATGAACAATTCAAGGGTATCTGTGGTTGACACAGCCAGTACCAACGACGGGAGGATTTATCGCCACACGACACTTCGCGCTATCTGCGACCTTCGCCTGTCAACTGAAATGGTAGTATCGGCCTGAGTGTGACCGGCCGTGCAGAGTCATGTCACTTCATGGAGGACCAGACAAATGACACACCATCAACAAACACCCATTCGACTAAGCCTCATCGTTAAAATACTGATCGTGGTCATGTTGCTGAGTTTCGTCACGAACATGGCCTATGCGGGCAATGACGGCGGCATGGACCTTGACTTTGGCGGCGTTAATGAGGCTGTCGCTGCCGTTCTGGACGGGACAGCTCTGACTCAGGTTACCGTGGAAATGTGGATAAGGCCGACACCAGGGACAGGTGAGAGCGGCGTCTTTCAGTGGGCGTTTGAGCCAAGCGCCACGCAACCATTTATCTATTTCCGTTACAATTACGATACTGGGCAATTCCAGCTATATGCGGATAACGGCTACCGGATATCAACGACTATCTCGCCTGGGACATGGGCTCATATAGCGGTCACCTACGATGGAACTGACTGGAGATTGTACAGAAACGGCATCCTGGCTGGCGCGTATACGGGTTCAGCCGCGCACCAGTTAAATGCCTCGTATGTCTATTTCGGCAATGGGCTTGCTGGATTCTGGATCGGTCAGATCGATGAAGCCCGCATCTGGAATGTAGCTCGCACGCAAAGCCAGATCCAGGCCAACATGTATACGGAGCTGGCACCTTCATACCCGGCTGCCCTGATAGGGTACTACCAGTTTAACGAGGGTACGGGAACCGCGACCGCAAATGAGGTGGGTGGAGCGGACGGCACGCTGTTCAACATGGAAGAGGGCGATTGGATCGCCTCCACCGTGCCCCTGGGTGATCTGACCGCACATCAGAATGGCATCACTGCCATGTGGGCTGGCCAGGTGTCAACCGCTGCCGATGGCCTTGCCACGGGCCTGGATACTGGCAACGTTAGCTTCCTCAACGATGTGGGCGACGACATCATCTTTGCCCACAACAATGCCGCTTTTGCGAACTTGATTACTGAGGTGCCTGTCGGCGTTGACAAAAGGTGGGCGCGCGTCTGGGAATTGGACGTCAACGATGCTGCCGGTATAACTGGCGGCAACGTCAACTTGACCTTTGATATTTCAGACGCGGGTGGGCAATTCGACTTTAGCGGTTCAGGAACGTATTTCTTGCTCGGTCGCGCGGCCGGCAGCACTGGTGTGTTTTCAATCATCCCAGTCGTCAGCACGAGTGTGACAGGCGATCAATTGACTTTTACAGTGAGCGCCAGTAACCTGGGATCAGAATTCACCCTGGGAGCCACCGCTGATTCCCCAACAGCGCTCAGTCTTCAAACCCTGGGCGCGCGCTCCAATGCAGGAAGCCAAATGGTGTTGCCGTTGGGAATGGTCCTGATGGCTCTTGGCGGAGCAGCGCTTGTCTGGCGTCGGCGCCGTTCAGCCTAACGGGCTGCTGTACCCTGCCCCAAACCTGGCTCTTTTTTCCGCGACCTCGCGTGCTGAACGCGCGAGGTCGCGTGTGACGATGTGACCCGATGCCCGCTGAGAAATAATGTGATCCCTTTACTTGATCTGAAAGCCGCTTACACCGAACTAAAGGATGAACTCGACACCGCCTACGAGCGCACGTTGAGCTCTGGCTGGT
>JAUQXD010000594.1 GCA_030834835.1 Thermoflexales bacterium
CACCGCCAGATCGATGCCCGTTAAGCGCGCCTCACGCACCAGCGGAATCGTGATTAACAACACACTCCACATCGCCAGATTCGTCAAAGCCACACCCAACGCCGTATGCAGGCCCGTAATCGACGCCATGCGGCTTTGCAGTTGAGCCAGTTCAGCGCTGAGCGCGGCTACCCGTCGGGCCTGATCGTGTTCGCGGCCAAAAGCGATTAAATCAGCCGCGCCCTGCAGGCCGTCGATCAGCGTCACGTTCAACTCCGCTCGAACCGCGATCAATCGGCGAGCCGTAACACGGCTGAGCCGCTGCACACCCGGCGGCACGATCACGCCGAGCAGCGCCATGAAGATCAGGATCACCGCTGCAAGCGATACCTCAAAGGCCGCGAAGAAGATCGCTGCCGCTAATGCGATGATCAGCGCCACGGTGGGCGGCGCGATCACGCGGATGAAAAAGTTTTGCAGCGTCTCAATATCGCCCACGATGCGGCTGAGCAAATCGCCCGATCGATAGGCCATCAACCGCGCCGGGGCCAGCGGCTCGAGCGCGGTGTAGAACCACACGCGCAGTTTTGCCAGCAAGCTAAAGTTGACGTGATGCGAGACCAGGCGTTCCAGATAGCGGAACACGCCGCGCGCAATGCCGAAGAACCGCACGCCCACAATCGCCACGGCCAGATCGGCCACCGACGGTTGTAATGCCGCCGTCGCGATAATCCACGCCGAAGTCGCCAGCAGGCCGATGCTGCTGCCAATCGTCACCGCGCCCAGCAGCACCGAGAGCGCCATCCAACCTTTGAAGGGCGCGGCGAGTCGCAACAGTCGCAGGAACGTGGTGCGTGAGGCGTGATGCGTGGTGCGTGGTGCGGGGTGCGTGACAGGCGGCAGACCAATGGCGTTTGCAGTTGCGCTTGCGGAGTGAGCGTCCCCAGACGCGGCTAGCCCATCATCCGCCAGTGGTCGTTCGTCGTCCGTCCGCCGTCTTTCGTCGTCCGCCACTCCTTGTGCCACGACCAATCGATAATACGCCCCGCGCGCGGCCATCAATTCGGCGGGTGTGCCCTGTTCGATTACCACGCCGCGATCGAGCACGACAATCCGATCGGCGCGGGCGGCGGTGCTCAGGCGATGCGTGATGATCAATGCCGTGCGATCTTGCAGCAATTGATCGATCGAACTTTGAATCAGGTCTTCGGTTTCGAGATCGAGGTTGGCCGTGGCTTCGTCCAGAATTAGCAGCGGGGCGTCTTTCAGGAACGCGCGTGCCAACGCGATGCGCTGTGCCTGCCCGCCGCTCAGCCGCGCGCCGCGCTCGCCGACAAGTGTGTCATAGCCCTGCGGCAGAGCGCGGATGAAGTCATCGGCGTGGGCCAATTGCGCGGCGCGGATCACATCGTTACGCGAGGCGGTTGACCGCGCCAGCGCGATGTTGGTAAACACTGTATCGTGAAAGAGGTAAGGCAATTGCGGCACCCACGCTACCTGATCGCGCCACGCGCCGATCGAGTGCGAGTTGAGCGGCGTCGCATCCAACTTGATCGCGCCGGAGTGCGGTTCGATAAAACGCAGCAGCAAATTCGCCAGTGTGCTCTTGCCTGCGCCTGTCGCACCCACCAGCGCTACCCGCTCGCCGCGGTTAATCTCAAACGTCACATCGTTCAATGCCGCGCGCTCGTCCCCATAAGCAAATCTCATCGCTTCAAATCGAATGACCTGCCACTGCTCCTTGCTTCTTGATGCCTGATCCCCAATCCCCGATCCCTGATCCCTATTTTCTGGCTCCTCTAATATCTCAAATATCCGCGCGGCCGCCGCCACCCCCGACAGGCCGGCATGGAAGCGTGTGCCCAGCAGGCGCAGCGGCGCGTAGAAATCGGGGGCGAGCACCAGAATGAAAAAGGCTTGCTCGAATTGCAGGTTGCCCGCCAGCAAGCGCAGGCCAATCTCCACGGCGATGATGGCCGTGCTGATGGTGGCAATCATTTCCAGCGCAAACGCCGATAGAAAAGCCACGCGCAACACGCTCAGCGTCGTGTCGCGGAAACGTTCGCTGACCTGCGCGATGGTTTCGATCTGCTGGCGGCTGCGCCCCAGAAGCTTGAGCGTGGTCAACCCTTGCAAGACATCGAGGAAGTGCGCGCTCATGAAACTCAGCGCCCTGTACTGATGGCGCGTCAACGCCTCAGCAGCTTGTCCGATGAGGATCATCAACAGCGGAATGAACGGCGCGGTCAACAGCAGGACGATGCCGGATAGCAGATCGACGGGGAAGACAAACATGAGGAGGATTAGCGGGACCAGCGCGGCCAGCACCACTTGTGGCAAATACTGGCTGAAATACGCCTCCAGCGCTTCGATGCCGTCGATGGCAGTGTTCGTCAGTTCGCCGGTGCGTTCGCCACGCACATAAGCCGGGCCGAGCTGCATCAACTTGTCGAAGACGCGCTGACGTAATGCAGTCTTGACACGCGCGGCTACTTGAAACGCGCTGACCTCGCTGCCCCATGCCAGCAGCGCGCGGACAATGATGATAAGCAACAGCACGATCAATAGCGAGGTAACATCGGCTAACGAAGCGGACTTGAGGAAAACCCGATCGATCACGCTGCTCAACGCGCCTGCTTGCGCAACGATAAACAGCCCGCCCAGGCCGCCGAGGCCGATCGTGAGGACGAGAAAAACGCGGGCGGCACTGGCTTCTGCGAGGAGACGCTTGTCGAATTTCACGACGACTTAACCACGAAGGACACGAAGTGCCACGAAGAAGGTTTAAGTGCTGCTTCGTGGTTGGCGTGGATCATTTCTTCTTGCGCACGTACAGCCGCTTCTCAACTCTGGCGATCACATCACCCGCGCCATCGACCACGTCGACGTTGAAGATCGGTTCCAGTTTCTCACCCGCATCCGCCTGCGCCCTGATTGCGGCGATGGTTTCCGGCG
>JAUQXD010000595.1 GCA_030834835.1 Thermoflexales bacterium
AATCGTGGTCATTTGGAAGACGTCGTTCATGATTGGGCCGCTTCCGCTTCAGGCGTGGTGTCCTTCGCCGTCTCGACGGCCGTATCCACCCGCCGGGCCGCGCGCTTGTGCGCCCAATACTGTGAGCCGACGACGAACAACACAATCAAGCCGAGGATGGCGTCAATCAACGCCGAGGGCACTTGCACGGCGCGCTGCATCTTATCCGCGCCGACCAGCAGACTGCCAAACAAATACGAGGCCGGGATCGTGCCCAGCGGATGCAGGCCGCCAAACAGCGCCGCCACGATGCCGCTGAAGCCGTAGCCGCTGGTAATGCCTTCCAGCAAACGATGCTGCACGCCGATCACTTCGATGACGCCCGCCACACCCGCGAAGCCGCCCGCCAGCGTCAAGGCCAACGCTTGATAGATCGGCACACGGATGCCCGCATACTTCGACGCATCCGGATTCAAACCCACCGCCCGGATTCGATAGCCGATCGTGGTGCGCCACAGCAAAATGTACACCGCGACCGCCAACAGCACGGCGATGATCGTGCCGGTATTCAACAGCGTCTGAGGAATCAAACGCGGCAGCCAGACTTGTTCGGGTAGCTGCTCTGATTGGGCAAGGAATTGCCCGGTGCCTACGCCGCGCGGATCGATCAACGGGCCGCGAATCATGAAGTTCATAAATTGCAGCGCGATGGCATTCATCATCACGGTGCTCAAGATTTCGTTGACACCCAATCGGGCCTTGAGCACACCGGGGATGAAGCCCCAGAACGCGCCCGCGATAAACCCCATAATCAGGGTCATGGGAATCAACAGCCAGCCATCCCAGGTACGGAATTGCAACGAGAACCACGTCGCCATGACGGCGCCCATGATGATCTGCCCTTCCGCGCCGATGTTGATCACGCTCGCGCGAAAGGCAATACAAATGCCCAGACCCACCAGCAGCAAAGGCGTGGCCTTCACCAGCGATTGCGTCAGGCCGGACACGCTGCCCAGCGCGCCTTCGATCAGCGACGCATACGCTTGAAAGGGATTGGCGCCCAGCAAGACCAGCATCACCCCGCCGATCAGCAACGCCGCCACCACCGCCAACAGCGGCAGCGACAGGCTGAAAGCCAGCGAATTCCAATCGATATGTACCTTCCGGCGTTGCAGTCGAATCTGAGGAACGATAGTGGAGGGCATAGATTAAGAGTATAGTGATTTTTGACGACAAGGCAAATGACAATTGTATCCACCTGGGGTGAGCAAAAGCATACAGTTATCACAAAATGTTGTAAAATTTGGACATGCCATTCACGACACTCATTACCACTGATCAACTCGCCGCGCACTTGACCGATCCTGGCTGGGTTATTTTTGATTGCCGCTTCTGGCTGGCCGATGCCGAACGCGGCCACCGCGACTATCAAAAAGGCCACATTTTCAAGGCAATTTACGCTCACCTCAACGACGATCTCGCCGGCCCGATCATAGCCGGCGTCACCGGGCGTCATCCGCTGCCGGACGTCGAATCGATCAGTCGTTTCTTTTCCCAGAGTGGACTTGATCAAAACTCACAAGTCATTGCCTACGATGATGCGGGCGGCGCGATGGCGGTGCGTGTGTGGTGGCTGCTGCGCTGGTTGGGTCATGAGGCGGTAGCGATTCTCGACGGCGGCTGGCAACAGTGGCTCGCCGAGGATCGACCGATGACGGACGTCGTTCCAACGCCAACGCCGCGCGCCTTCGTGCCGCAGATCCGATCGGCTGAGTGGATCACCAGCGATCAAGTTTTGGCGCGCATAAATGATTCGCAGTTCAAACTCTTCGATGCACGCAACGCCGATCGCTATCGCGGCGAAAACGAAACGATCGATCCCATCGCCGGTCACATCCCCGGTGCCATCAGCGCTCCCTACGTGGACAACCTCAACCCCGATGGGACGTTCAAGCCCGTCGAGCAACTCCGCGCCCGC
>JAUQXD010000596.1 GCA_030834835.1 Thermoflexales bacterium
ATGTGCCTGCTGGACATCGAGATGTCCGAGATCGAAGCGGCGTTGATGTTCCATTTTGGCGGCAAGCGCAAGGCGGTCGATCTCAACTTAAACGTCGTCAAGGCCGCGTGCGAGTGGTCGCAGGCCAACCTCGTCAAGACCGATCCATTCCGCGTCGAGCGGATGAACAAAACCGAAGGCACCTTCTTGATCGACGGTAACACCGCCTCGGCGTTAGGCGCGGTCTTTGGCGGCGTGCAATTCGTGGCGTGGTACCCCATCACGCCTGCTACCTCGGTCGCCGATGGTTTAAACGAATACTTACCGGCGCTGCGCCGCAACCCTGATGGCACAACCAACTACGCCGTCATCCAGGCCGAAGACGAACTGGCCGCGATCGGCATGGTCATCGGCGCGGGCTGGGCGGGCGCGCGCGCGATGACTTCAACTTCCGGGCCGGGCATTTCGTTGATGGCGGAATTCGTCGGCTATGCGTATTTTGCCGAGATTCCAGCGGTGATTGTCGACGTGCAGCGTATGGGCCCCAGCACTGGCTTGCCCACGCGCGTGTCGCAAGGCGATGTACTCAAGGTCTATTACCTGGGCCACGGCGACTGCCGTCATGTGGTCTTGCTCCCTGGCAACATTCAAGAATGCTTTGAATTCGGCGCGGTCTCACTGGATCTGGCCGAGCGGTTGCAGACACCGGTCTTCGTGCTGACCGATCTCGATCTGGGCATGAATATGTGGCCCACCGGGCCGTTCAAATATCCCGGGCAGCCGTTGGATCGCGGCAAGGTCCTATCGGCGGAAGAGCTGGACAAGATCAAAGACTGGAAGCGTTATGCCGATGTGGACGGCGACGGGATCGGCTGGCGCACGCTGCCGGGCACTAATCATCTGCGGGCCGCCTACTTTACGCGCGGCACGGGCCATAACGACGCGGCGCGCTACAGCGAACGACCCGAAGACTGGCAGGGCAATCTAGAGCGCATCGAGCGGAAGCACGACACCGCGCGCACGCTGGTACCGCAGCCCATCATCGACGCCAACGGCGAAGCCGAAATCGGCTTGATTTCGTATGGCACCAACGATCCGGCGATCGTGGAAGCGCGCGATCGGCTGGCGAAGGCCGGCGTGCAGACCTCGTATCTGCGGCTGCGCGCACTGCCGCTCGAATCCGCGCTGGTGGAATTCATCAAGAAGCATCCGCGCGTGTATGTGATCGAGAACAACCTGGACGGGCAGATGCATTCGCTGATTCAACTGCACGCGCCGGAATATGCCACGCGGCTGGTGTCGCTTGCGAAGTGCGACGGTCTGTCGCTCAGCGCACGGTGGATCATGGAAGCAATTCAGGAACAGGAACGGTGATCGGTCGATCGGTAATCGGTCGATCGGTCGATCGGTGATCAATCAACCGGTTGACCAGTTGACTAATCGACTAATTGACCAGTTGACCACTCGACTGATAATAGGATAAGACTATGACGACTACACCTACTAAACCAATGGGCGGCCTCAATCTCGTCGGCCTCGGCAAAGCCGAGTATAAGGGCGCGCCCTCGACGTTGTGCAACGGCTGCGGCCACGACTCGATCGCCAGCCAGATCATCGCGGTGGCGTACGAGCTGTCACTGGAACCGCATCGCATCGCCAAGTTCAGCGGCATCGGCTGCTCCAGCAAAAGCCCGGCCTATTTTCTGGGCCGCTCGCACAGCATCAACGGCCTGCATGGCCGCATGCCGTCGCTCGCCACGGGCGCGTTGACGGTCAATCGCAGCCTGATCGGTCTGGGCGTCAGCGGCGACGGCGATACGGGCAGTATCGGCTTCGGCCAGTTCAAGCACATGCTGCGCCGCAACGTCGATATGGTCTACATCATCGAGAACAACGGGGTGTATGGCCTGACCAAAGGCCAGTTCTCGGCCACCGCCGATGTGGGTCAGGAATTGAAATACGCAGGCAAGAACGAACTGCCGCCGATCGATCTGTGCCTGGAAGCGATCGCGTCCGGGGCGGGCTTCGTCGCCCGATCGTTTGCGGGTGATCCGAAACAGGTGCAGCAACTGCTGAAAGCCGCGATCAGTTATCACGGCACGGCCGTGCTGGACATCATCAGCCCGTGTGTGACCTTCAACACCAGCGATCTCTCGACCAAGGGCTACAACTGGGGCAAGGATCACGAAGAGGCGTTGCACGAAGTGCGCTACGTGATGCCCGCCGAAGAGATCATGGTCGAGTATGACGAAGGCGAAGTGAAGGACGTGATCATGCACGACGGCTCGACCATCCTGCTGCGGAAACTCGACAAGGATTACGAGCCGCGCGACTAGTACGCGGCAATGCGCTTGCTGGAAGAAGCGCGCGAGAAGCAGCAGTTCATCACCGGCCTGATCTACATCGATCAACAGCGGCCCAACCTGGTCGAGCGCGAGCACCTGACCGATGTGCCGCTGGTGCATCTGCCGCCCGAAAAATTGCGCCCCTCACGCGAAGCGCTGGACAAGATCAACG
>JAUQXD010000597.1 GCA_030834835.1 Thermoflexales bacterium
GCGGCTGGCTTGCTGCCGCGTCACACCCGCTTCATGGTCATTCCTGATCCCAACGGCCAGCGCATCGGCTCCGGCGGCGCGACGCTGCGCGTGCTCGATCAACTCGCGGCCGAGGCCGACACGTTGACCAGCGGTCACGTGCTCATCATTCACTCCGGCGGCGATTCGCGCCGCGTGCCGCATTGCTCCGCCATTGGCAAATTGTTTGCGCGTTTGCCGCGCGTGCTGCCCGATGGTCGCGCCTCCACCGTTTTCGACGAATTTCTCATTGGCCTCAGTGGTCTCACACGCGCCGATCTGCCGCCGGGGGTCCTCATCGCATCGGGCGACGTGCTGCTGATCTTCGATCATCTGCAACTGTCGTTTCAACGCGGTGGCGTGATTGGTGTCGCCGCGGCCGCGCCCGTCGAGACGGGCTTGCGACACGGTGTCTATGTTCACGGCGATACGCCGCGTGTGCGCGCGTACTTGCACAAGCCCACCGCTGACGAACTCGCGCAATGGAACGCCATCCATGCCGATGGCACGGTGCAGATCGATACGGGTTTGATCTGGCTGGATGCGTTGACGGCGTTGAAATTTGCCGCGCTCACGCGCGCGGAACCTATCGCGTCATTGTGCCGATTATTGCCCGCGAACGGCAAAGCACCCGATGGCGCACTCAATCTTTACGGCGATCTCGTTTTGCCGTTGGCGCAAAGCACGACATTTGAAGGCTATCTGGCCGATACCAGCGACGGCCCGGCCACGCCCGATGTGCAAGCAGCACGTCAAGTGATCTGGAAGCGTCTGCAAGGCACGCCGTTTTCATCGGAGCGTTTGCAGCCCGCGATGTTCATCCACTTTGGCACATCACATGAATATTGGGAAACGGTCGCGGCCGATGAAGCGCTGCGACAAATCTGCGATTGGACGCCGCACGCGGCCGCGTGGTCCACTAACGGCGAATCACTCGCCTTGATCAACGCCGCAGTCGATCGGCCTGTGCCACATTCCGATCGGCCCGCGCTCATTATCGACAGCCAACTCGGCGGGGCGTTGACGTGGCAGGGCGCGGCCCTCATCGCTAACACGATCAGCGATCAACCGATCGCGCTGGGTTGCGATCTGGCTGTGCATCAACTGCCGATCGAGAGCGGCTACGTTACTCGTTTTTATGGCCTGAACGATGATGCCAAACGCTCGTTTGAAACAGGCACTTTCATGAATCAACCGTGGGCCGATTGGCTGGCGGCGGCCCAATCGGATGCGAGTGTGATCTGGCCCGATGTGCCGTCAGCGTCGCGCACGTTGTGGACGGCGAAGTTGTTCCCGTATGCGATCGATCGCGAAGAGAGTCTGCGGCTGGCGCTGCCGCTGCAAGACCCCGCGCATGCGCCCGCCGGTTGGCGCGAACAATGGCAAGCGGCCAAACGCTACTCGTTGTCGGAAAGTTTTGTCCGCGCCGATACCCGCCGCATCTTGAATGAACTCATTCAGATCGAAGACCACGTAGCGGCCCGCCATTTCTTCGCGGCGATTCAGGCCGAACAACCCGCCGCCGAATCGAAAGGGCTGCTGGGTTCTGTCGCGGGCAACGTGGCGCGGCGCTGTGCCTTAGTGGCGCAGTGGCTCGATCGGGTTGAGCCGCTGACCCGCTTGCGCGGTTACAAGGCGTTGGCTGAAGCGACGGAAGATTCCGCGTGGGAAGATCGTGCCTTTACGACGCTCGCGCAGTTGATCCAAGCGTCGGTGAATGAGCAGATTGCGGCGAAGACTTCAACGCGGGCGCAGATGAGTGTGCGATCGATCAAGGTGCACGCGGCGGCGCGCATCG
>JAUQXD010000598.1 GCA_030834835.1 Thermoflexales bacterium
CAAAGCGTTCACTGAACTCAACTCGAACGGCATGCAGCACCTGAAGCGTTTGGCCGACGCAGGTTTGACGCATGTGCATCTGCGGCCCGCCTTCGACATCGCCACGATTGAAGAAGACAAAACCAAGCGTGAAGAGCCCGATAATGTCGAATTGGCTTCATTCCCCCGCGATTCCGAACAACAACAGGCGCTGCTTGAACCACTGCGCGACAAGGACGGTTACAACTGGGGCTACGATCCCTTCCATTACACGGTACCGGAAGGCAGCTACGCGACCGATCCGAACGGGCCGACGCGCATTGTCGAGTTCCGCGAAATGGTGCAGGCGTTGAATCAGATTGGCCTGCGCGTGGTGATGGACGTGGTGTACAACCACACCAACGCCAGCGGGCAGAGCGCGAAGTCGGTGCTGGATAAGATCGTGCCTGGCTACTATCACCGCCTCAACACGAAGGGCGACGTTGAAATGAGCACCTGCTGCCAGAACACTGCCACCGAGCACAATATGATGGAGAAGTTGATGATCGATTCAGTGGTGACGTGGGCGCGCGACTACAAAGTGGACGGCTTCCGCTTCGACATCATGGGCCATCATCTGCTCAGTAACATGGTCAACGTGCGCACCGCGCTGGATACGTTGACGCCGGAGAAAGATGGCGTCGACGGCAAGTCGATTTACGTTTACGGCGAAGGCTGGGACTTTGGCGAGATGGCGAAGAACGCGCGCGGCGTCAATGCCTCGCAGCTCAACATCGGCGGCACGGGCCTCGGCGTGTTCAACGATCGCTTGCGCGATGCCGCACGCGGCGGCGGGCCATTCGCGCCGCTGCCGGAGCAAGGCTTCATCACCGGCCTGCTCGAAACGCCGAATGATTTCGAGGTACGTTCGCCCGACGAGCAAGAAGCGCGCCTGATCGAATATCACGATTGGATTCGCGCCAGTCTCGCCGGCAACCTGCGCGATTTCCCGCTGCAAAAAGCCAACGGCGATGTGGTGCCTGCCGAGAACATCAAGTATAACGGCGCGCCCGCCGCTTATACGCTCGATCCGCAGGAGAACATCAACTACGTGTCCGCGCACGATAACGAGACGTTGTTCGATGCGGTGCAGGCCAAAGCGTCCGCCTCGGCGTCACTGGCTGATCGGATTCGCATGAACAACCTCGGTATCGATCTGGTGATGCTGGGACAGGGCATACCGTTCTTCCACGCGGGCGATGAACTGCTGCGCTCCAAGTCGCTCGATCGCAACAGTTACAACTCTGGCGACTGGTTCAATCGCTTGGACTTCACCTATCAATCCAATAACTGGGCCGTGGGTCTGCCGCCGCAAGGCGACAACAAAGATAAGTGGCCTATCATCCAACCGCTGTTGGCTGACGAAACGCTGAAGCCGTCTCGAGCTGACATCCTGGGCGCGCTGCTGCATTTTGAGGAGATGCTCAAGATTCGCCAGAGTTCACGCTTGTTCAGACTTGAGACCAGCGCCGCGGTTCAACAGCGCGTCACCTTTTTGAACACCGGCGCGGATCAGATTCCGGGCCTGATCATCATGCGGCTGGATAATACTGGCCCCGATCGCCTCGACGACGCCTACACCGAAATTCTGGTTATCTTCAACGCTTCGCTCGGTCGAATTGAATTGGGCGATTCGCAGTATGTCGGCACAGCGTTTCAACTGCATCCGGTTCAGGCCGTGTCCAGTGATCCGGTGCTGCGACAGGCCAACTTTAATTCGGCAACCGGTGTCTTCACTGTGCCCCCGCGCACAACCGCCGTGTTTGTCCTCAAAGCCGGGCAAGGCCTGCCGCCCACGCCCGCGCCGACCCTCAAGCCGACCGTGACGTCCACGGCGTCCAAGCCCCCAACCGCTGCGCCGACCGCCACGATCCCGGCGACGGCTATCCCGCCCACAGCACAGCCCGCTGCCCAACCCATCCCAGCAACCACAGAATCTCCATCGGGCGCACTACCGATCGTGGCGATAGTGGGTGCTGCTATCGTTGCCTTCGCGGGCTTTGTCGTACTGCGGCGTCGGAAGTAAGCGCATCGCACCCCACCAACGCTGACGCGCAACGTGTGGCCGCTAAGGGGGAGTCTGAGGTTTGAGGCTCACCAGCCAGCGGGTCACCTCTTCCGCCTGGCGCGGGGCCAGAATTTCGGACGCGGTGGTTTCAGGACGCAGCCATACGGCCACAAAATCTGTCAACGACACGATCCAATAAGCATCACCTGCGAGGGTGTTCTCTACGTAGATTTCCTGTCGATCGAGATCCAGCCCCAGCACGCGGGCGAAATGCGCGTAGTTGGGTCGCCTGACGGACGGCATGCGGCTGTAGGCATTCACTTTAATATCGACGATGACCACTTGCCCGGCGGCCAGTTCCCGATAGATATCGCTTAACGTGTTGTTGGCCTGCGCCTTCACCCTGTCAGCGCCGAAGGCCGTTTGCAAGGCAACGGTGTATCGGGAGGGTTGAATACCGGTATGTCGACCGTAGTCCTGTCCGGCTGCCCGGGCAATGCGGTCTACCAGCGATGTCCACTCTTTTCCACCCAGCGCCGCCGCGGCCGCGACCAGAGCGCAGGCATTCTTGCCATAGCCTGAGGCCGAAGAGTCTATATCGTTGAACTGCGAAATCTTGGGGTGCTGCGCAAGATCGACCTGCACCACCCGGGCGGGCTGCTGTGAAGATTCGACGTAGGCGATCAATTCTCGCTGTTGCAGTGGCGCATCGTCGGTATCGGTGAACTTCGGCTCCACCGGCGCAAGACGGGGCAACAGGACACCGCCGAGTATGCTGGTCTGGGCGTCGGGATTCGTGGTGGAAATACTTCCCCATCCCTGGATTCCCAGGATCAGGCCGCCCAGCAGACTCACCGCCAGCAGCCAGGATCGTGTTGAACGCGCGCGTTCAGGAAAGCGCCAGTGTGTCATGGTGAAGACTCCTTTCAAACAGGCACGGGCAGAAAACGGGCAGCAGGAACAGGAGGAGAGGAGCAGGTGTGCCGATACCGCTTACACTTCGTGTATAAATCCTACCACGTCCGGTCCGGCTTCGCCGCTTTTTCAACACGCGTTTTGTGATGGCTGGCGCATTCACTATCGAGTCCAGAGTGACGACCCGGCGAAATCCGGCGGACTGAACTCCTTATTTCACAAGACATCCATCTCCTCTTCACACTGAATTCATCATCTTGCGACACCATACGGTCGCACCGGGCTTTATGGCCTGCCCCTGTCCATTCGATCAGTTGACAGGCCGCGCCGCATCGGGTACACTCTCTATCGTTTACTGAACGTTTGGTAAGTTGGAAATTGGAGATTAGAGATCGGAAGTTAGAGTTGCGACGGCCAGACAGAGCGCCTCCAACCTCTAATCTCCAATTCGGGGAGGATTTATGCCATCTGACAGCGGCGGACGGGAAGCCATTCTGGAAACATCCGCCAAACTCTTTAGCCAGCAAGGCTATAAAGAGGTCTCCATTCGCGACATCGCGCAAGCCTGCGGCATGACGAATGCGGCGTTGTACTATCACTTCAAGAACAAGGAAGATTTGTTTCTGGCGATGTTGCAGCGCGATCATGAACGAACCATCGCCTCATTGCAGGCCGCGGCCGACGGGCCGGGCGATTTGCGATCGGATTTAGTGCAGCTGGCCGCGCGCTATTCGGCCACCATGTGCGAACATCGTCAGTCGTTTCAGACGCTGTGGCGCGATATGAAACAGCTCGAAGCGGTGCGCGGACAGCGGCTATTTGGCGAGATGCGCCAACAAATGCTGCAACCCTTAGTCCAG
>JAUQXD010000599.1 GCA_030834835.1 Thermoflexales bacterium
TGGTTTCCATCGCCACCGGTCCGGGTGGGGCGCTGAATGAAAGGGCAATCGCTGCTCCGGCTAAAATCGTGCTCAACATGACGCGCTCCTGGAAAAACAGAAACGCCTCCGACCCACAGGATGTGGTTCTCGGAGGCGTCATGGCCTCAATAGGGTATTTAGTTTTGACAACGCTGACTATAGCACTGCCCCGGCAGTGTGTCAATACTAAAAACGGGTAAGAAATTCAGTTTCGTTAAGAGTGCCCAGCTTGTGCAGTCCCGGCCTTGTTCAAGTCTGCGATTGATCGGCCAGGATCGTTTCCGCGACCTGGCGCATGGTCAGCTGTGATTCGCGCGCCTGTGATTGGATGAGTTGATACGCGGCGTCTTCCGATAGACCACGTCCCATCAGCACGCCTTTGGCCCGATCGATGATCTTGCGCGACTCCAGGTTATCCTTCAGTTTCGCGTTCTCGCGCAACGCCACCTGCGCCTCTTCAAAACGCGCGATGGCGACCCCGATCGCGGCGGCCAGGTCCTTCTCATTCACCGGCTTGATCAAATAGCCGTGAATGGGCAGCTGGACCGCTTTCTCGATGAGCTCCTGCTGCCCGAAAGCCGTCAGGATGATGATGGGCATCGGGTGCTTCCGGCCAATCACTTTGGCCGCCTCCAGCCCGTCGGTCAACGGCATCTGAATGTCCAGGATCGCCAGATCGGCCTGAATGGTGCGCGCCAGGTTCAGCGCCTCGCGGCCATTGGCGGCCAGCGAGACTTCGTGACCCAGTTCGGTCAGCATCGTGCGCAGGCCCAGGCGAATGATCGATTCGTCGTCGGCCACGATAATCTTGAGTCGTTTCATAATTCATCAACGGTCATTGCGACCCTGTCACAAAAACGTCGTCGTTCAGTGTCATTCCGAGGAGCGCTTCGCCTGGCGCGCCCCCGACGCATTGCGTCGGACAGGGCGTGCGCGACGAGGAATCTCTGGCACATTGGGCCGCACCGCCCGCCGCGCCAGAGATTCCTCGCTCCGCTCGGAATGACAAACGCTTATTCGTTGTTCATCTCCGCCACCGACAACGGCAGCGTAATCGTGACGAGCGTCCCTTTAGAACTGCTGCGGAACGCCAGTTTACCACGCAAATCGTCGCGCACCAACGTCTCGACGATCTCCAGCCCAAGGCTCGAGGGCCGTTCGCTCGGCAAGCCCGCGCCGTCATCGCGCACTTCGACGACAAAATGTTGTGCGCGCCGGCTCAGGTTGATCGTCACCGTGCCGCGCGCGTGATTCACAAACGCATGCTCGATCGCGTTCGCCAGTAGTACATTGATCACCAGCGCCAGCGAGGTGGCCGCCTTCGATGGCAGCACGATCGGTTCGCCATCTACACGGATGTCGATCGTCCGATCGGGCCGCAGCATGTTCTGCGCCACCAACCGCGCGATGCGTTCCGCCACATCCTTCACATCGACTAAACGGAAACCCTCTTCCGACAGAATCTCATGCACAGCCGCGATGCTCAAAATGCGGTTGACACTGATGTGCAGCACATCCTTGGCCGTCAACGCCTCATCGCCGCTGGCCTGCATCCGCAACAGCATCGCCACGGTCTGCAAATTGTTCTTGATGCGATGGTGCATCTCGCGCACGACGGCGGCATTCGTCACCAGCCGCGCATTCTCGATGGCGAGCGCGGTCTGATTCGCCAGCGTCGAAAATAAAGCCACCTCGTTGACGCTAAACTCGCGGTGCTGATCGATATAACAGCTCAACATCCCGATCGTTTTTTCGCGCACGATCAGAGGCACGGTCAGCATCGCCACCAGCCCCAGTTGCTGCACCAACTCCGAGGCGCGCCCCGGAGCGGTGGGCGGTAGTTGATCGATCGTGACCGGTTTGCGCGCCTGCGCTACCTGTTCGGCGATCGGCGCATTGCTGATCAACATCGACTTGGACCAGAACGCAGGCCGCGTGTTATTGCCCTGCACCACCAGTTCGCCGCGCGCATCGTCGAGCAGCCGCAGCGAACACACCGGCGCATTCATCACCTTGGCGGCCATCTCGACCACGAGATCGAGCATTTCATCCAGATACAGCGGCGACGTGACCGTCTCGCTGACCTTCGCCAACGTCGTGAGTTCCGCGATCTGGCGCTGCATCTTGTCGTACAGGCTGGCGCGATCGAGCGCCCCCGCTGCCAGGTCGCCGATGAGCGACACGAACTCGATCTCGTCCGCGCTGAAATCGTGATAAGCGATGGTCTGCACGTTCATCGCGCCGATGACGCGCTCGCGATTGACCAGCGGCACGGCCAGCAGCGAATGCAGTTCTTTTTCGCGGGTTTCTGGCAGAAACTTGAAACGGGGATCGACTTGCGCATCGCGCACGGCCACGGGCTGGCCGTGCTGCGCCGCCCAGCCGGTAAGGCCGTCGCCCAGCTGGAGCAGAGCACGGCCCAGTGAACTGCGCGCCAGCCGTGTCGAGGCGCGCAGTATCAAGCGTTCGCCGTCGGCATCGATCAAATAGATCGAGCACGAATCGACCTGCATCACCTGCGCCGTGCGGCGCGCGATCAAATCGAGCGTGGTGTCCAGATCCCACGCGGCCGACAGCGCCTGTGCGATCTCGCGCAGACTCGTCATCGAGCCGGTGAAGGGTGCGGCCTGATCGACCGTGAAAGGACTGTCACTCATGTCGATCATTTTACCGCAATTCATGCATGTCATTCCGAACGAGCCGCGCTGCGGCGAGCGAGGAATCTCTGCTTCGGCCAGTAACGTTGCCAGTTTGATTTAAAGATTCCTCGCTGCGCTCGGAATGACACCTGCTATAAACCTATCATTTATTGTAGTGCCAGTTCCGCCATTGATGACGGCATTGGCACAACCTGATTCGGCAAATCCTTTGGCATGATCTTCAGGAAGTGCTGCGACGTAATCGGCCAATCGACCAGAATCGCTTGCGCAGCTTCACTGTCGGTGAGTTGCGCGTGCTGATGCAGCCACGCCTGCAAAGCGAACCCATCTTCCGCACTCAATGATTCAATAGTAACCATTTGCCGGTTGATATGCGCGGCCGAGCAGCCATCGGCGTCATACACAAAGGCCAGACCGCCCGTCATGCCTGCGGCGAAGTTGTACCCGACCGAACCCAGAATGATCGCCAGACCGCCCGTCATGTACTCGCAGCCGTGATCGCCCAGCCCTTCCACAATCGCGGTGGCACCGCTGTTGCGCACGCCGAAGCGCTCGCCCACGCGGCCCGCCACGTACAACTCGCCGCCGGTCGCACCGTACAGGAGGGTGTTGCCAGCCAACACCTGATCCTTGATTCCCGATGTCGGATCACTGATCACGATTCGACCGCCCGCCATGCCCTTGCCTACGTAGTCATTCGCTTCGCCCGTCAGCGTCAGATGCATGCCGGGGACTGAAAACGCGCCAAACGATTGGCCCGCGCTGCCGCGCAACATCACCTCGATGGGATGATCGGCGGTGCCCGCTTCGCCGCAGCGCTGAGTGATGGCGTGTGCCAGTTTCGCGCCGAAAGTCCGATCGCGATTGTTGATCTCGTAATTGAGCGGGCGCGATCGATCGGGCTTGTTCCAGGCGTCATTCAACAGCCGATCGTTCAATGGTGAATCCGACGAGACGCTGTTGCGCTCGCCCATGAAGCGGCGCGGTTGATCA
>JAUQXD010000600.1 GCA_030834835.1 Thermoflexales bacterium
AGGGAGATGGGCTATTCAGTTGCTGATCAATCCGATGGTGGAGCGATCGAATTGCTTGCGCATCAATCTATCACAGTCGAACGCGCGGTGTCAAGGGGTTTAGATCGCAAGTTGATCGCAGTTTTGAGTGAAGGCCGGTTCCTTCAGCACGCGGTACATCTTTCCCGGAAAGACCTGCCCCGCCCAGCGCGCCTCCGCCGCATAGCGGCGGGCAAGGCGTGAGCCTGTCGAAGGGTCCGAGCCACACACCTCCTGCGGATCAAACTCATACCGCAGTACCTCCTGCGTGATCTCGCATACCCGCGCCCGCTTTGTGTAGAGTTGAGGACTAAATGGCGGGCTAACCAGAGGGGCGACAACTTGATGCCGCCCCTCAACGCCAGGTTCAGCTATTGTGAAGCGCGAGTGGTAGATAGATCGAGTGTGTGACTCCTCCCAGCGCAAACTGGCTAAAGTGACAGATAGGTACCTGAAGAACATGATTGGCCAGATCGCGCACGTATGATCCGCAAGCCGCATCTTCCCATGCATTTCCGTTCCACCAGAACAACATGAGCTGATCCTCGATCAGGGTGCCGCGCGTCTGATCGCTGTAGTGCAAAGTAAGCGTGATCGGGCTATTGAAGGTTTGATGCGGCACGAGTGTGTTACTGATATACACCTGGAAATCGAAGGCGAGGTTGCCAAACTGGAAGCTATCCGGCAGATCGGTGGCCACTGTGTCGGGAACGATGGCGATGTCCATGGTTTGAGTGACCGCGCCAGTTGGAATCTCAAGTGTCGCCGTAGCGCCCGCCGTGCTTGTGAAGCCAACCGTTTGGCTCGCGTTCGGCAAGACGGACTGGATTACGGGCATCGGGCCCTTGGACAGTAGATAGTAGTAGGGCTGATACCCGTAACCGAGATTGGCGATATAACCACGCACAGTTGCGCTAAAGTACTTCGAATCAACGGCTTGAGCCAGAAAGATGTAGGTGGCGCTCAGGTATGCAGTGTTTTGAATGTCTTCATAACATGTCCCTGCCGCGCCGCCTGTCAAAGTAACACAGTTGTCGATCTTGGTCTGGAAGATAGTGCGCTGATCGGCCGGCAAGCTGGCTCGACTGGCGTAGGTTCCTGACAAGTATGGCACAACCCAGTTGTGCGGGTGAGGAATGTCCTGTTGCCAGCCTCCAGTCGACAGCGGCAGCATTCGCGCACGCAGATCGCTCAAGTAATCCGGCCACGGCAGCTCCACCACATTGACGTGAAAAGTAGTCGTCAGTCCTTCAAGACCGGTTTTGACAATCTCCGCGAGACGCTGGCGCGAGTAATTGTCCGTATTGTAGCTTAGCGTGATGGCGAAGCCCTGACTCAACACCTGGCCGCCCCAGGCCTGACTGAATTCCTGCATGGCAAGAGTCGGGCTATAGAAGTAAGCAGGCTGCGTGTCGGTGTAACCCAGGATGCCCTTGATGATTGGGCCAGTCCGCTGAATAGCCGTGCCGCTTGGCGAGCCGTATATGTCATTGATATATTGCGTCCAATCAAACGAATAATTGAACGCTTTGCGAACGTGGATATCGCTAAAGAAATCAGGCGGGGCGCCATTGCCATCGAACGTGCCACTACCGAAATAGTTCCGGGTACTACTTGCGGCGTTGTAGGTAAACAGGAAGTCCGTCGCGCTCGGATTGAGCAGCCCAGAATAGGCCGTGAGCGTCCCTGTCAAGTAATCAAGTGTGCCACTAATGGGACTCTGGACATCATATCGCAACAGTACTTGATCCTCAAGTTGAGCACGATCGGCTGCTGCTCCAGGGGTTATCTCATCTGCCTGGCCAGTCATCAACATGGTGTAGCGTGTGGCAAAGTTGGGAATATTCTTGATCACGACGCGCTCGAGATTGGCCAAACCGCCGGGGCCGCCCGACCATATCGGGGCCTGCCGCCAATAGGCGGGATTCCGAACCAGTGAAACCTCAGTGTTGGTGATCCAATGCTCCAACATAAATGGGCCTGTTCCATTTGTTATTGAAGCGATGGGACTGGTTTGAGTGGAAACGCCGTAGTAGTTCTGCCAGGTCGTGCAGTTACCATCCCAATCTCCCCGGCTTGTTACCCAGTCCTTATCCAGAACAGAGCCCCAGGGTTGCACGATGGTATCCAGGAAGGGTCCCCAGGGATGGACCAGATGAAAACTCACAGTGCCTGCTGCGTCATCGAAGGTGATAGCAGTCTTGATAGTCTGACAGGCCGCCTGCAACACGGCCGGCGATTGTAACCGTAGAGCGGCAGGATCGCCCACGAGACTACCGTCGGGTGCAACCAGCTGCGTGACGTCATCAATGTTGAACAGTGCTTCAGTGACTAGAAACTGGGGGGTGTTCGGATCGCCCATGACGATACCACGCCAGAATGAGAAGGCCACGTCTTCGGGTGTCAGGGCCGCGCCATTGTGGAAGCGCACCTCGGGTCGAATGGTGAAAGTGTACGTTTGAGCATCGGGAGAGACACTCCATGTCGTAGCGAGCATCGGAATATACTCATCGACTTTATTGTGGTTGTAGGCGAGAAGTGGTTCATATATTTGGCGTAGAACTTGTGCGCCGGAAGTTTCATAGTCTAGCGCCGGATCGAGGGTGGCCGGATCACCGAAAGTTGCGGCTACGCAAGTCGTGTACGGCACGGTAGCAGTCTGGGCTGGTTGAGAGGGATTATCGGGCGGCCTCTGTTCGAATTGAATCTGTTGATCGTTGGCTTGAGCAGACATCGACCATCGGTCGGGCTGCAAGATCAGCAGTCCTGCCAGCACAAGCATGACGACAGTAGTCACTTGGATCGATCGGTACTTCATGGTGATTTCCTCCAAGCTGGATGTAATTAAACATCGAATCGCCCCTGCCCAAGTGGTTGCAGGCCACACATCAATTCGGTCTTTGTGTAGTTAGAAATACTGGCAGCCACACCTCCTGTGGATCGAACACATACGACAATACATCACGCGTCATGCCGTACTGCTTGATCTCCTTCTCCTTCCCCCAAAGGACGGGAACTTCGTCAACACGCGGAACGTGTCCCTTCCCCAGGGGAAATACGAGCCATACACCTCCTGCGGATCGACGCCACATCCGTAAGTCGCAACACACTGCACGCTAATTCTTGAGGACGAGTGGCAAGTACAATTTGAACGTGTCGACGGTGATCACGACCTGATCAGGCACGCTCACCGCTCCTTGTATATCGGTCACGACGAGTGTGAAGGTCAGCACGGTCGCGGCACTCGGCGCAGTGAAGGTAGTGACACTGAGATTGGGCGTGAACGTCACCACCGAGCCGCCGATCTGTGTCCAGCTGTAGGCGAGTGGCAGATGCCCATCGGGATCTGTGCTGCCCGCGCCATTCAGCGTAACTAGTCCGGTTCCCGATATGATTTACACCAGTTCATAACCGCAATGGGTAAACCAAGCGAGCACATCAGTCCGCGAGACG
>JAUQXD010000601.1 GCA_030834835.1 Thermoflexales bacterium
CACCACGACCAGTCCCAGCACGGCACTGACGATGGACCCGGCAGTTCCCGTGCGTCCGATGAGAATCTCCAGCCCCAGCGCGATGAGCAGCACCGGCCAGAGCCGCCAGATGACCTCCCACGGGCTGCCCGTGATGACGCCCAGATTATTGAGCAGGAAGATAACGCCAACACCGATGAGAATGATGGGCCAGAATAGCCGCGGACCTGTACGATACATGATGACTCCTTTGTAATGAAGAGTGATGAGTAATTGGTCAATCGGTAACCGGTTGACCCGTTACTGATCAACCGATTACCAATTGCTCACTCGTCAGAATCTATTCACCGTCAACAATATTGATGGACCCCGAACCGCCATTGACGATCAAGGTAATGGCGTTGCTGGCCGAGCCGAAATTCTCGGTCTCATACACGCCGTCGCGATTGAATTCGCCGCGCACCAGATGCAGCCGCGAACTCGGATTGATCCCGCCGCTGCCGCGCTCGTATTCGACGCGGAGCGCCATTTTACCCGGAACGCGGAAAGTCAGGCCGCCCGAACCGCCGTCGGCGGTGAGCGTGAATCGACCCGTCGCGGGCAGCCGCACATTCACGTGCCCGGAGCCGCCGTCGATCCGGCCGTCGCTGATCTTCAGTTGGCTCAAATCGGCGTCACCGCCGCCTGAACCGTAGTTCAAATCGAGCGCGTAGGTCGGCTGGGTGTTCAGGCCGATATCCCATCGTTCGTCGGGCGTCATGAAGCCGAAGAACACGCCGCTCATGTGCGAATCGATGCGCACGTTGGCGCGGTTGTTCGAGGCATTCACATCGAAGGTCAGATCGCCGTAGTAACTGACTTCGCCGTCGATCAATTTATCGGAATCGCTCAGCGCGTAGAGCCGATAATCGCCGCTGCCGTAATCCAACGTGATGTTCGCTGCCTCGATCCCGGCCAGCGGCGCCTCGAGATGGCGCGTCTGTAATTGCGCATTGCCAAACCCGACGTTAAGGCCGGGCAGGTTAGGCTGGGCGATCAGCAGGAAGATCAGGCCGGCGATCAAGGCAACGCCCAGCGCCGCGCCGACCAATCCGCCCAACAACGAGCGCCGTCCAAACAAAATGTCCAACCCGATCACGATTAAGATCACGGGCCACAGGTTCCAGATGATGGGCCACGGATTGCTGGGGATGAGGCCGAGGTTCGCCAGCAAGAAGATAACGCCTGCGCCGATCAAGATGATCGGCCAGAACAGTTCGGGGCCGCGTCGCGGAGTTGAAGTTGTCATGGTACGTGTTCCCTTTCCAACGAATTTGTTCAGGATGGTTTCATTGTAGGGGAACACGCGCCGGGTGTCATGGGGCAGATGTTGGAAAGGTCGTCTCCGCCTAAAGTCGGAGGCTTTGAGAAAGGACCTGTCAGGTGGCGCAAACGCTGACTTGCTACCGAGCGTCCCTGCGCCACCTGACAGATCTTGCAAACCGGCTACTTGCCCGCCAGTTGATACTTCAGTACTTTACCCTGATTCGTCACGACGTAGATAAAACCTTCCCGATCGACCGTCAGGCCCATCGGCGAACCTTTCTGATAATCGATCGGCAGGCTGCCCAGATACCGCCCGCTCGTGTCAAACTGCTCGATGCCCAGCGAATGCTTCACGTAAACCCGGTTCTTGCCATCGACCACGATTTGCTGCGGACCGTTGAACTGACCCGGCTCGTTACCCTGTTGCCCGAATCGATCGACGAATTTGGCGCTCTTATCGTAAATGTACACTTGATTACCAAAGAAACTGGCGATGTAAATATTGCCCACGCCGTCGAGCGCCACACCCAACTCCATGGCGGCATCTTTCTTGTTGACACTCGTCACGATCTCGTCCCAGCGTCCCAGCACCTTGCCGTTTGCATCGAGCTTAATCAACGAATTGTCGCTGGCAGTGGTATGCAGGGCGTAGATCGCATTGGTCGCATCCACCGTGAGCGATTCATAACTGGTGTCGGGGAACTTGCCCGCGAAAGTCTTCAGCAGCGTACCATCCGCCGTGCTGTACTTGAGCAGATCGCCGCCACGGGTCACGTAGAGGTTCCCGGCAAAATCGGCCGCCAGACCACCGATGTAGTTGTTGTCGTTCTTGTCGGGCTCGACCTGGATCAACAACTCAAACTCGCCGCTCGGATCGAACTTTTGCACGCGGCCATCGCCATAGTCGGCCGTCCAGATATTGCCGTCTTTGTCGATCGCCACGTAGCGCGGATCGTCCATCAAGCCGGGGCCGCTGCCCTTGTCGCCAAATTCCAGCACGACATTGGCAAAGGCATTGGCCGCTTTGGACTGCTCGCTGCCAGGCAACTGCACATTCACGCCAGAATCTTGCAGGCTGGTCTGCACGCTGTCGATGACGGTCTGCACCGACGATGTCGCCGCAAACAGGCTGTAGCCCACAATGCCAAACGTCAGCACCAGAATGACAATAGTAATCACGCAGCCTGCGCGTGAACTGGCTTTTACGGCCTGTGTGTATTGCTGCGAATAGTCCGGCGTGGCGATTTGCTGGATGATGACCTGCGGTTTCTGCGGCCGGAATTCGGCGGGGACCGGCACGCTGGTGCCGCAATAACGGCACTTCACCGCCGGGACATCGGCGACTTCGACCGAGGCACCGCAAGACGGGCACTTAATCAGGTGTTGACGGGCAGAATCTCGGGGATTGGCTGACATGGCTCATCTCCTCACAAGGCTACGGCAATTTTACTCGATTTGGCTGAGGCGTGGAGGGATTTCGCCGGAAAGACACAGATTTCTAACTCATCTTGCGCAGTCAACGCTCCTTCGACTGCGCGGCGGACACGCATTCTGAGCGGAACGCAGTGAAGTCGAAGAACGTGTCCGCCACTTCGCTCAGGATGCGTTTAACTACTCTGATAGTCATCCTTCAGCGGCGTATCGGCGGGCACGTCAAACACGGGGCGGCGCAACATCATTACTACGGCCGCGGCGATGATCGATCCCGCCACCACGCCGGACACGGTAAAGCCGATCAGCCACGTCCCCGCCAACTGCGTTACCGGCAGATACAACCCCAATCCGATCGTCCACCCGGCGACATTGGCCGCCACCCACCACAGCGATCGCTCGACCCGCTTGCGCAAATTCAGCCAGTGCAGAAAGCCCACCAGCACGCCCAGCCCGAAACCCGCCATCAAATTGATAGAGCCAAAGACCGGGATCGCCATACTCCACGTCACCCACGCGATAACGGAATTGAGCACCCACAGCCAGCCGACGCGTATGCGTTGCAGCATCAGGATCAGCATTTGCAGCCAGCCCATCAGTACGCCGCTCATGATCGCGCCGACCAGCAGCTCGCCACCGGTCAGTGTGTAAAACACCATGCCCAGCACCAACCCGATCGTGGTGGCGGCCATCCACAACCAGCCCGCCTGCCACTCCTTCAAAATCGGCGGCGGGGCTTTGGGCAATAGCTGTTCCTTTTCAGTCACTTTCCAGCGGTAGTCGGTCATGACAACCTCGTGATACAAAAGTCCCCTTCAAGAGCTGAAGGGGACTATACATCTTCGTAGGCGTCCAAGAAATCATCACGCGAGATACCGGCTTGCGAAATGATACTTCGCAATGTTGAACTCTTGATAGTCCTATGATTGGGCATCGTCAACGGTGTCCGGGTGCCGTCGGCGTTTTGCCGTTCCATGGCGATGTGGTTGCCTTCGCGCACCAGCCGAAAGCCCAGCGCCTGCAGGGCCTTGATAACCCTGACTTGCGGAACATCCACCGGAAACTTTGGCATTACACGGCAACTCCGGTCTCAGCCACAAACGCTTCCAACACGGGCGAATCTCCGCCTAATACATCCAGGCCAAACGTCTCGATGTGAAACTGGATCGCCGATTTCACGTCGGCCAGCGCTTCCTCATAGGTTTCACCTTCACCAACCACCACGCCCGTTACGCCCAATGGATAAGCAACATAGCCATCGGCATGTTTTTCGACCACGACTTTGATTTGCTTGAGCATAACTGCCTCCCACCAGGATTATACCATTGGCGTATACGCGAATCGAGTACATCCA
>JAUQXD010000602.1 GCA_030834835.1 Thermoflexales bacterium
GCCAGAAACCAGCAGCCATCGTGCGCCAGCCAGTTTTTGGCGTAGGCTTCGAGCAGTTTGATGAGTTCTTCGCGTGATAGATCTTCAAACGACATAACCCGGTCCTGTCGTATAGTGCGTAATGCGTAAGAGGCGCGCGAATTACGCAGTACGCATCACGAATTACGCGTTGTGCGCCGCAATTACCGCCTGCCCCAACGCAATCCCGCCATCATTCGGCGGCACAAGCCGATGCACATACACTTTGAAATTCGCGTCCCGCAACTGCGCCAGCGCCTTGCTCAGCAGCGTTACATTCTGCCACACTCCGCCGCTGAGCGCTACTTCATTCAAACCGCGCTCACGGCGGATCGATTCACACACCGACCTCACCATCAAAGCCAAACCATTATGAAAACGGGCAGAAATGACGGGCGTCGGCACACCCGATCGGACGTCGGCAACGACCGCGCGAATCACGTCCGTTGCGCTTACTCGATACTCCTTACTCGTTATGAATTCATACGCGCCTTGTTCACTCGCATCCGCCACCGCCTCAAACTCGATCGCCGCCTGCCCTTCGTAGTTCACACTCTGCCGCACGCCACAGATCGACGCGACCGCATCGAACAGCCGTCCCATGCTAGAGGTGAGTGGCGAATTGACGCGGGATTGGATTTGATGAGCGAGAATACTCAGCGGATCGGCGTGCTGCGTGGTGCGTAGTGCGTGAGAAACGGGCGCGAGATCGTCTGTCCAGTCGATGCCCGCCTGCTGCAAGTAACTCAGCGCGATGCGATACACGTTCTTCGTCGCCGCATCGCCGCCGGGCAGCGGCACGTAATCGAGTTGCGCCGCGCGTTCGAAGCCGTGATAGTCCGCGGCCAAAAATTCGCCGCCCCAGATCGCGCCGTCGGTGCCGTAGCCCGTGCCATCGAACGCCACGCCGATGACGGGGCGCTCACCGCTCAGTCCATTCTCCGCCATGCACGCCGCGATGTGCGCATGGTGGTGCTGCACGCCAATCGCGCGGATACCCTGTTTTTCAGCCCGATCTAGCGCGTAGCGCGTCGCCAGATAATCGGGATGCAGATCGTAAGCGATGACTTCGGGCCTGATGCGGAACAATCGCTCGAAATGATCGACGCCGTCTTCAAACGACTTCAACGTCTCGAAGTTTTCCAGATCGCCGATGTGGTGGCTGAGAAAAGCATAGTTATCGCGCGCAACGCAAAAGGTGTTCTTCAATTCGCCGCCCGTTGCTAGAATCGGTGGTACATTGAAAGGCAGCTTCACCGGATAGGGCGCATAGCCCCGTGACCGGCGGAGCGGCAATTCCTGCCCCTCAAATACACGCACCACCGAATCATCACAGCGCGTGTGAATATCACGGTCGTGCAACAGGAACGCATCCGCCAACGCCGATAGTCGATTCACGGCTTCGTCGTTGTCGGTCGCAATCGGTTCTTCACTGAAATTGCCGCTGGTCATCACTAAAGGATGAGAGATGAAGGATGAAGGATGAAACAGCAACTCATGCAGCGGCGTGTAAGGCAGCATCACACCAAGGGTTGCCTGACCGGGCGCAACGTGTGCCGAGATCGGCGAGTCGGCCTTGCGGCGCAGCAGCACAATCGGCTTCTCGTTGGATTCGAGCAGTTTTCGCTCTTCGGGCGTGACTTCGCAAAAAGTCTCAATCACTTCGACATTCGCCGCCATCAGCGCAAACGGCTTATCGACGCGGCCTTTGCGTTCGCGCAGCGTCTTCACCGCGTTATCGTTCGTCGCATCGCACGCCAGATGAAAGCCGCCCAGCCCTTTGATTGCAACGACCTTGCCCTGCGCCAACAGGTCACGCACTTCCTTTATCGTTGACTCGCTGATTCGCTGATTCGCCTTGTTTCCCTGTTTCCCTGTTTCCTTCTCTACTACCCATACCTTCGGCCCACACTTCGAACACGCCACTGGTTGCGCATGGAAGCGTCGATTCAGCGGATCGGCGTATTCTCGGGCGCAGTCTTCGCACATGACGAAATCCGCCATCGTCGTGAGCGGTCGATCGTAGGGAATATCTTTGATAATCGTGAAGCGCGGCCCGCAGTTGGTGCAGTTGATGAAGGGATACAAGTAGCGTCGATCGGCCGGAGCGAACAACTCACGGCGGCAGTCGTCGCACAGCGCGATGTCCGGCGAGATCGGCATGAAGTCGTCGGGCCGCGCGATCGAGTGGCGAATCTCAAACGCGCTGAAGCCGTTGCCCGCAATATCAGCCACTTCGACCGAATCGATCTTCGCCAGCGGCGGCGCTTCATTCGACAAAGCCGCCACGAACTGAGCGAGCACGTCGCCCGGCCCATCGACTTCAATATCCACCCCCGCCGAGGTATTGCACACCCAGCCTAGCAGACCGTAACGCGCGGCCAGTCCATAGACGAAAGGCCGAAAGCCTACGCCTTGCACGACGCCGGTGATGTGGATACGTTTGCCTGCCAGAGCTGCTGTCATAAGCGTGATGCGACATGCGTGATGCGTGATGCGTAAATTGTCACGCACCACGGCCTCATTTGCGAACCTTCTCCGTCAACCAGTTCACCCATGCCTCCACGCCTTCCCCTGTGCGGCACGAAATGGGGAAGGTGATGACGCCGGGATTCAACATCTCCACGCCGCGCCGGAAGTAGTCCATATTGAACTCGACGTAGGGGATGAGGTCGATCTTGTTGATGATGAGCGCGTCGATGCCGCGATAGATGTTAGGGTATTTGTACGGCTTGTCGTCGCCTTCGGCCACACTCGCGATCAACACGTTGATGTGTGTGCCCAGCGAAAACGACGCCGGGCAGATCAAGTTGCCCACGTTCTCCACGATGAGCAACTGAATCTCGTCGAGCGGCAGCTGCGGCAGCGCGCCGCCCAGCATCACCGCATCGAGGTGGCACTCCCCGCCGGTGTTGATCTGCACGGCGGGCATCCCGGCCGCGATGATCTTGTCGGCATCGATCGTGACAGGGGCGGTGTCGCCTTCCACCACGCCAAGCCGGATGTTCGACGCCGCCAGCCCTTTGATCGTGCGCAAGATCGTGCTGGTCTTGCCCGCGCCGGGCGAGGCCATGATATTCAGGCCGAAAACGCCGGCACTGTCCAATCGGGCGCGGTTTTGATCCGCCAGCCGGTCGTTGGCGCTGAGAATTTTTTCCACTACGGTCACACGGGTTGTCGTCATGAATTTGCCTTCGCTAAATCTTCGGCCATTTCCGCTTCCAGATGATCGAGCCGGAACTCATCACCGGAGATGACCTTGAGGTGTTCGCCGTTGCAGCGCGGACACGCGATCAACTCGCCGGGCAACTGGTATTCTTCATTGCAGTCGAGGCAGCGAAACTTCGCCGGGATGCGCTCAAAATGCAGCCGCGCCTTCTCGCAGATCGTCCCTTCGCTGATCATGTCCCAGTAAAACTGCACCGAGTCGTCCACCAAACTGGACAATTGCCCGATGACCAGATACAAATCCGTCACGCGCACCGCGCCCGCCTGCCGGGCATGCTGCACAGCTAAATTCAACAGACTTTCCGTCACAGAGAGTTCGTGCACAATTTCCCCCGCCTCATTGGTGAGAAACAGAATGGGGCTGAATCGATTATACTCGACTCAGCCCCCGGTCAACAGTGAATATAGTCTATCTTCGACGTGTCAATTGTCAGGCCGGATTTGTGCCGTTTGTGTCAATGTACCGCGCACGACAGGCATGGATCATAGGATTGCACGACGCGCTGAACTTCAACCGGCTGCGTTGAATCCGCCACCGATAGGCCCTCCAGCGCCTTTTCGAGCGGCCCCGGACTACCGGCGTTATCGCGCGGCGAACAGTTCCAGCAGGTCGGCGTGAGGATTTGATACAGCGTCACCGCCCGATTGCCGATTTTCAGCCAATGCCCCAACGCGCCCCGCGGCGCTTCGGTCAGGCCGATGCCCGACCCCGTCTGTGGGATCGTCATTTTGGTGTACGACGCCGCCGACAGATTGAGCTGCGTCAGCCAGTCGGCCATGGCGTGCGCGATCTTGCTGGTTTCCAGCGCGCGCGCCTTGTGGCGATCCATCACCGAGATGCCGTGCCGGTAGTCGCCGTTGATCCACATGCGCGCCAACGCGCCGGTCTCATAGGCGGCCCCGGTGTAACGCGGCGCTTTGATCCACGAGTACGCGCCCGCTTTATCGGCGTTGGGCTGCGTCACACCCTGATACAAATCGCGGCTGCTCACCGTGTCGTCATACCACGAATGACCGATATATTCCGCGATGGCCGCCGTATCGATCGGCTGCACCGAGGTCGCTCCATCCGCCACCCGACCGCGCCCCAGCAGCTTCGACGAGCCGCTCGCGTTCAGATCGAACACGCCGAAGGCCAGCAAATTGCCATAGCCGCGCCCGATGCCATAGTACTCGGGGTACGTCTGCGCCAGCAATTCCACATCGGGCAGATAGACGTTATCGACAAAGTCGATGATCGAGTTGAGATAGGTGCTGAATTGCGAAACCGTCGCTGCCTTCGGCACACTGGTCACGCCGCCGAATTC
>JAUQXD010000603.1 GCA_030834835.1 Thermoflexales bacterium
AGCGCGGATCGCTGGCGCCCATGACGGGCGGGGTGGGTGGGCGCCTGTCGCCCTTGCCGCCGGCACTCAACGCTTGCAGCAACTTGGCGCCTTCCTCGGCGGTGATTTTGCCTTCCTGAATCATCTTGAGAATTTGTAAACGTTCTTCGGCGCTTGCCATGTAAACCTCCAGTGGACGGAAGACGAGTGACGGCCGGTGCAGCATGCCCGTCACTCGTCACTCATTACTTGTTACTCAATGTCTTTAAGTTAGCGCGTCCGCAACGTCGTTCCCGCGTGCTCCTGGCGGGAATCCAGCAGGCCGACCGACACAACTTGCCGATAGTCACTCTGGATGCCCGACAGAAGCATTCGGGCGTGACGTTACATCTGACTAACTTACTGACATTGACTTGTTACTGGTTCCGCAGTTTCAAGCGCATATGCGTCAGCGCCCGTACCTGTTGAAAGCCGCGTGTCGCTAACGCCACCCGGCCGGCCACATGCGATCCTGGCACGCGCGCCGTCATCTGGCGGACGGGCGTGTTGACTTCCGCCAACACGCTATCGACCAGCACCTGTTCGATACGACCCGATCGCGACGGCGAGGCCCACAGGAACAACTTGCCCTGTTTCGTCCAGCCGCTGACTTCAGCCAGCGCCGCGCCCCACAACTGATCGCCAACTTCGATCACGCGCCAGACCTGCCGCGTCCGGGTTAGCCGGTTCGTCAGGCGGCGCTCTATGCCCAGATCGAAACTGCTGCGATAGATTGGCTCGGCCCAGCGCGCGCTGTCCGGCACACAGGCTTGCGCCAGCGTGTAGATGCGATCGGCATCGTAGGGGCGGGCGGCGCGCAGCCGGCCTTCGACGGGCTGCGGCGGCGCGCTGACTGGATCAAACTGCGCGCGGTCAAAATAGATCGTTTCACCCACCTCTTCAAAGCCCAGTGAGCGATACAGGTCGCGTGCACCCGTGTTGTCCGATCGGACCTGCAATGAAATCCAATCGGCGTCCTGTTCGCGCGCCAGATCGATCGCGGCCTGCATCAACTGCCGCGCGATGCCGCGCCGTCGCCACACCGGATCGACCGCCACGTTCCCGATCATCCAGCCGTGCCCGAACGAACTGAGCCGTCGCACGGTGACGTTGCCCACGATACGGCCCGCCTCGATCCACACGAAGCCCGGCAGCGCGCCCTGGCCCGGCGTGGCGAAGAAATCCAGCCAGCCAAACCACGTGCCCAGCCAGCGCATCTCGCGCATGGCCTTGCGGCCGGACGCATCCATGTCGTCGGCAAACGCCTGCTCCACCAGCGCCGCCACGCTCACGATGTCGCTCGATGAACTGATCGGCCGGAGACCTGAATAGGCTTGATCGTTGGATGTGGCCTGGGCCACCATGTGCGTTTATCCTTCCAGTGAAGCGAGCAGTTTCGCCGCTTCATCGACGCTGATTTGTTTTGATTCCACCATCTTCAGAATCAGCAGCCGTTCTTCGTCGCTGACCGGCTGCGCAGGTCTGGGCGGCGCGGGCGGGCGCGGCGGCGTGGCAAAGGCGCTCCATGAACCGGCGGCGCGCTCGGCCCGGCGCTGCGCCCGTTCGGCGCTGCGTTTGGCGCGTTCAGCCGCGCGCTCCAAAGGATTATTCTTGCCCCAGCGCTCTTCCAATTCGTGCTGCACGCGCGACATTTGCGATTCGAACTGGCTCATCGCCGATCCGATCATCGATTCGACCTGATCGGAGAACGTTTCGGGATCGAAGCCGCTGCCCGATTTGCCCGGCAAAATCAACAGATCGCCGCCCGCCGTCAACGCTACCCGGGCGGAGCCATCGCCGAGCGTGCCAATGGCTTCGTGCTCGTTACCCTGCCAGTTGATCATCGGCACGCGGCTGCGCACATCGCCATTGGCCTTCAGCGCCAGTTGCGCGCCGCCGCCGTTGACGCGCAGCGCGATGTCGCCTTTCGCGTTGGCTGTATAAGTTTGATCGGGCGCAAATTCAATCTCCAACGAAGCATCACCCGCCACGTGATTGAACGCCGCGCCCGTATCCAGATCTTGCGCTGCCAGATCGCCAGAGATCCGATCGGCTGCAACCTGGCCGCCGACGCGCTTGAGCTTGGCGTCGCCGCGCACGGTGCCGATCCGCAGATCCCCATCGACATCGCGCACCGATAAATCGCCCTGCACGGTCTGCACGTCCGCCGGGCCGACGTCGCGCAACGCCGCATCACCATTGACGGTCTGAATGGCGAGTGTACCTTTGATTTGCGTCACACGCAAATCGCCGCTGACCTGCTCGATCGCGATCGACGCGCCGGACGGGCAGACGACCTCACACGAATCGACCGCCGTAATCATGATCGTTTCGCCGTTGCGCTCGACGAGGTTGGCGGGTGAGTCGTCGTCGATGGTGATGTTGACGTTGGTCTCGCTGCTACCGGTGACGGATAGATCGTTGTGGCACGTGATGACCAGTTGCGGTGTAGCCGAAGTGGAAAAGTTGGCAATCGTCATGATGGTTTCTCCTGTTTACACAGCCAGACCTAATTGATGAAGCGTTTCGATTTCTTCACAACCGATTGATTTCAGAAAGCCGATGACGGCTGAGTTGTCGGGCACGTCGATCAAAAACGAATGCGCAGTCCCATTTACACCCCGATTGATCGCCTCCGTCAGCAGGACCGGTGCCAGGTCGGCCCCGGCAGGCTCGATTGACAATCGAACGCGGTGCGGATTGTTGCCCGCCAGACGCAACTGGCTCGCCGCCAACCCGATCGGTTTTCCCGCCCGATCGAGCAGCCAGCGCTCAAGATGCTGTTTCTGCGCGCGACTGATCACGCGCTGAAGGAAGCGAGAAAACGGGCCATTCTGGAACTGATCGGGCGTGACGGGACAGACTGTGCGCGTCGCCTCTGAAGCGAGACGTTGTTCCAGATCAAAGGCCGGTAGCCACTCCGCATCGGTGAGTTGTCGCACCGTGCAGTTCGACGGCCAGTCACAGGCGGGCAACCGCGATAACGTGCCTTTCAGCGTCGTACTCGTTTCCAGGTGCAAGAAACCCATACTGCGATAAAGCTGATAGGCCGCGACGTTATCCGAACGCACATCCAATAATACGCGTTTACCGCCTCGCGCGCGAATGTGACTGAGCGCAGCCGTGATTAACTGCCGCGCCAGTCCGCGCCCGCGAAACTCGGGATGCGTGGCGACATTGAAGATGTACCAGCGCTGCCGATCGTTACCCTGCTGGCTCACCGTGATCGCAGCCGCAAAACGGCCATCGATGTCACGGACCAGCGTGTAGAATTTGTCTTCAAAACTCGGCCTCACCGTCATCAGGATGCGCAGCACCGGCAGCAGCGATTTGAGGCCGGCCACGTCGTCACGCAGGCTGCGACCCTCGCGCGCGGCGTCTTCCGCAAACGCTACTTCCATGAGCTCGGTCATGCGATCGAACTCGGTCAATTCCATCTTGCGCAGCTTCCCCGGTCTGGATTCAGAGTTCATGTTGATGCACACTCATTGGTAATTGTACATGCCAATTGTTCATTGCTAATGCTGTCCCAGCGTGCCGCGAATTCGCACGCGGCGCTCCAGCGCCGCAAACACGCGCAAGCCCAGCGCGATCATGACGACCATGAAGACGATCATCAGGCCAATCTCGAGCGTTGTCGGCAGGAGCGTGCGCGTGCCCAACAACAGGCCGCGCACCGCATCGAAACCGTAGGTCAGCGGCAGCACCAGCGAGATCGGCAGCAGGAATTTGGGCAGCGAATTCACCGGGAAATCGGCGCCTGAAAAGATCTGCACCAGAAACGCGCTCATGTCGGTCAACGTGTTGGCTTCGCGGATCATCATCACGACCGCGGCGAAGGCGAAGCCAAAGCCGTACAGGCCCAGCAGCATCGGCAGCACAGTGGCCAAGGCCGCGACCAGGTTGCCGCTCGGACGGAAGCCGAAGATCAGCGCCGCCATGATCAACATCAGGCTGGAGGTGATGGTTGTTACCAACAGATTGGTGAATGTGTGGCCGATCAACAATAGTGGGCGTGGCACAGGGGTCAGCCAGTTCGCTTCCAGCACGCCCGCATCCATATCGTTTTTCAGGGCGTAGCCCATGCCCCAGAAGACAGCATTAATGAAGCTACTCAAAGCTGTGCCGACCAGGATAAACGACATGTAATCCGTCGAGCCGCTGTAGCCCGCAAACCCCTGTGCTTCGCCATTAACGCTGAACGCCTGTCCCATAAAGTACACGGGTGTCAGCCACACGATCGGCTGCAGCACGGACGAGACGGCGTTCAGCGGGTAACGCCA
>JAUQXD010000604.1 GCA_030834835.1 Thermoflexales bacterium
TGCCGCTTTGCCCCTTTGCGTGAGGCTGTCTTCCTCCTCAAACCCCCACCGCTTCTCCACAACTTCTCCATCGGCCTTTGCGAAAATGACCAAAGTGAAACCCAAGGTCGAAGGAGCACCCATGTCCGAACAAAAACCACCGTTGCCGCAGCGTGTCTATCGCAGCGCCATCCGCGAGCCGTTCACGGGCGACCGCCGCAGCCGCCTGCGCATCGTCATGAACAACCTCATCCTCCATTTGCATCCCGCGCAAGTGCCGGTGCGCACACTGCGCTTCACCTACACGTGGGGGCTGGGCGGCCTGTCGGCGCTGCTGGTTGTCATCCTCGCGGTGACAGGCGCGATGTTGGAATTCACGTACACACCCACGCCCGATGGCGCATACAACAGCATCCTCGCCATGAGCACCACCGTCTTCTTCGGCGAACTCGTCCGCAACATCCATCACTGGTCGGCCAATCTCATGATCGTCGTGGCCGCGCTGCATCTCTTGCGCGTCTTCTTCACCGGCGCGTTTCGCGCCCCGCGTGAGTTCAACTGGATCATCGGGTTGGTGATGCTGCTCCTGACCGTGCTCGCCAACTTCACCGGCTATCTGCTTCCGTGGGATCAACTGGCCTATTGGGGCATCACCGTGGGATCGAGCATCATCAGTTACATCCCGGTGATCGGTGACGGCCTCTCCCGATTGCTCCTCGGCGGCCCGGAGATCGGCGCGGCGACGCTGCTCAATTTCTACGGCCTGCACATCTCCGTCATCCCGATGGCGCTGGCGATGTTGATGAGTTTCCATTTCTGGCGCGTTCGCAAAGACGGCGGCCTGTCGATTCCGCGCAAGGTCAATGAAGGCGCGTTGGGCAAGGAAGAAACCGCCACTACCTACATCGATCTGGTACGGCCCGAATTCACCTTCGCCATCATCATGCTGGCCGCGATCGTGATCTTCGCGATGCTGATCCCTGCACCGCTGGAGCCGCTCGCCAATCCCGATGTGAGTCCCAATCCCGCCAAAGCACCGTGGTATTTTCTGGGCATTCAAGAACTACTCCTGCACTATCACCCGCTCGTCGGCACGATCGTCATCCCGCTGCTGGTGCTCATCGCGTTGTTCGCCCTGCCCTATGCCGATGCCGATATGGAGAGCGTAGGCATCTACTTCCGATCGCTCCGTGGCCGCTGGTCAAGCCTGTTCAGCGCCGCGACGGGCGTCCTGCTCACGATTGGCTACGTGCTACTCGACGAGTACTGGCTCGATCTGCCGGGCCTGTTGCCCAGCCTGCCCACGATCATCTCCAACGGTCTCGTGCCGCTGGCGCTGCTACTGTTAGGTCTGGTGGGCTACTACGAATTCAATCGGCGCGCGTTCAAAGCCACGAAGTGTGAAGCCGTGCTCAGCGTCTTCATGCTGATCCTGTTCGGCTTCATCACGCTCACCGCCATCGGCATCTGGTTCCGCGGTTCGGGCATGGCGTTGATGTGGCCGTGGGAAGTGACAATACACTGATGCGTAATTCGTACTGCGTAACGTACACGTCATTACGCAGTACGGTAAGGACTTGATCATGAACGACAACACTATTTCTCAACCCAAAAACATTTCCCGCCGCGATTTCACCAAGTTAGCGCTGGGCGCGATCGGCGCGGCGCTCGCCGTCGAAGTTGGCGCGATCGGCCTGAGTTATGCCGCGCCGCGCGTCGCCGAAGGCGCGTTCGGCAGTGTGATGACGTGCGGCAAAGTCGAAGATTTCCCCAACGGATCGGTCACGCCCTTTAACGAAGGCCGCTTCTACCTTGTCCGATTGGCGGATGCGGGCTTTCTGGCGCTGTACCGCAAGTGCACGCATCTGGGCTGCGCCGTACCGTGGGATCAAACGAAGAACGCTTTCGTCTGTCCGTGCCACGCTTCCGAGTTCGACAATACCGGCAATGTGCTCAACGCGCCCGCGCCGCGTCCGCTCGATCGCTTCGCAGTGCTGATCGAAAACGGTGAGATCAAAGTCGATACCGGCACACCCATTCAACGCGATCAGTTTGAGCAATCGCAAGTCGTTTATGCGTAATGCGTAATTCGTAATGCAGAACCGGCTGTTACGCAGTACGGATTACGCAGTACAGGAGATTTCCATGAAAACCCACCTCCGTCTCGCCATCCTCGGCGCATCGTTACTCGCCATCGCGCTGGGCGTCTACATTCTGATCGAGCCGCAGCGCATGACGCTGGCCGCGGTCGAACTGGTCAACGCGCAAGTCGTCGATGGGCAGATCATCTACGCGGAGAACTGCGCGGTCTGCCACAACGCGGCCGGTGAAGGTATCGGCGCTAATCCCGCGCTCAACACCGACGGCCTGAAGTTGATGGACTACGACACGCTGTACAAGACCATCGCGCGCGGACGCTACAACACGGCCATGCCCGCGTGGAGTGTCACCGACGGCGGCCCGCTGAACGATGCCGCCATCAACGCGCTGATCGTGATGATCCAGAACGGCGATTGGCACGACACCCAAATCGTGGTGGCCGATCTGGGTCTGGCTCCGCGCGTGCCGCTCAGTGTGACTGTGCCGATAACGATGCTGGAGACCATCGCCGCTTTGCCAAATGGCGCAGCCTTAGCCAAAGGTGTGGAATTGTATGCGGCCAACTGCATCGCCTGTCACGGCGCGAGTGGTGAAGGCTCGCCGCTGGCACCCGCGCTGAACGATCCCGTGATCCGCACCGAACGCACAGCCGATCAGCTGATCAAAACGATCGGGTTGGGGGCACCCGGCACGGTGATGGTGGGTTGGAATCAACGCCTGACTTCCGAGGAGATTGCTGCACTTGTGACACTCATCCAGCGTTGGGATGAAATCCCGCTGGACGCCATCCCGCAGCCGCCCGTGCAGCCCATCATCGTGACGGAGCAATTGCTGGCGACGGGGCAAACGCTGTACGCGCAGACCTGCTCGCGTTGTCACGGCACCGACGGGCAAGGCACGCGCCGCGCGCCCGCGTTGAACGTGCAGACCTTCTTCGACAAAGTCACCACCGATGCCGCGATGATCCAGATCGTCACGTCGGGTGTGCCCGGCACCGCGATGCCCGCGTGGGGCGATCGCATGAGCGTCAGCGAGATCGAAGCGATTGTGGCTTACGTGCGGAACTGGGAACAGACCGCGCCCGCCGTGGCGAATCCGCAAACGACGGGTGGCGGACAGGGCGGCCCGCCGTGGCAACGCAACGGCACGACTCCGCAGGTTACTGCGCCGCAATCCGTTGCGCCGCAGCCGCAGGCAGTGCAGCCGACACCGGCGGCGCAGAGTACGACGCCAACCACAACAACATTGCAAAGCACCACGCCCGCCACAACGACGCACACGGCAGGCGGCACACAGGGGCAAGGTCAAGGCACGCAAGGCGCAGGCCACGCGACCGCGACCGTCACCACCGCCCCGCCCACCGACTGGCGCGCGATCTTACTGCTGGCCGTGCCGGGTGTCATCTTTGGCGGGGTGCTGCTCGCATCGAGTTGGGAGTTGGTGAAGATGAGGAAGAGTAGCGGGTAAATTGGTAGATTAGTAGATTGTAGGGGCGATCACATCGGATCGCCCCTTTTGCTGTAAATACGATCCACGAAGGA
>JAUQXD010000605.1 GCA_030834835.1 Thermoflexales bacterium
ACGATCATCTGCTCCGTCACCAGGGCCGGAATGCCGCGCGACATCAGATAGAACACTTCCTCTTTGTCGATCTGGCTGATCGCCGCGCCGTGTGTGCAGCGCACATCGTCGGCCTCGATTTCAAGGCCGGGGATCGAGTCCGCGCGCGCAGTGTGGCTGAGCGACAGGTTGCGGCTGGCCTGATAGGCGTCGGTGCGCTGTGCGCCGGGGTACACGTGAATGTTCCCCTGCCACACCGATCGCGCCTCGTCCTTTAGCGCGCCCTTGTACAGCAGGTCGCTCTTCGTGTGCGGCACCATGTGATTTTGCTCGGTGTCATAATCGAGATGCTGATTCTGATCGACGAAATACACGCCCGACATCAACGCCGTCGAACCTTCACCGGCCAACACCGCATCGATAAAGCTCTTCGTCAACTTCGTGCCGAGTCCCGCCAGAATCCAGTGCAGCGTGGCGTCGCGCATGATGTTAGCGCGCTCGTGCGTGAAGTTATACACGTTGCGGCCCAGGTCTTGCCAGTTGATGTAATCCAATTGCGCGCCGTCGCCCACCACAATCTCGACCGCGCCGTTGTGGAACGCCGGTCGATCATCCGTGGCCGACGCATACTCGTCGATATACACCGCGCGCGAACCCGGCTCCATGACGATCAACGTGTGCGGGAATGACGCATGGCGCTGCTTGTTCCACATCGCCGCCCGCAGCGGCAGCGGCACATCGACGCCGCGCGGCACATACAGGAACGTGCCACCTTGCCAGAACGCGCCGTGGAGCGCCGCAAAATAACCGTCGTTGGCTTTGACGACGTTCGTCATGAACAGCCGCTCGACCAGATCGGAATGCTGCTGGATGGCCGTATCCATGTCAGTGAAGATCACGCCCTGGTGAGCGAGTTCTTCGGCCAACATCGACGCGACGATCTGCCCATCCGATGACACCAGTGCGCCCGACGCGCCCTTGCCGGACACTGCGTCCTTGATCGACTTCGGCGCGCCGCGCAGCGCCGATTTACCGTCGTACGCCGAGGTCACCACTTCAACCTCGTTTAACTTCAGCGAGCCGAAATCGGTGCGCCGCCAGGCTTCATCGGTACGCGCGGGCAGCGGCGTGTCCAGCAGCACGTGAAACGCGTCGCGCCGCCGATCGCGCATCCAGTCCGGCTCAAACGATCGGGCTGCGAGCAGCGCCTCAAACGTTTGTTGTGTAAAGCCTGTCACTACTTCAACGGCCGCGCGTTTGGCTGTGGCCGGGACTTGTTTGATTTCAGACACCAGTGCATCAGTCAAGATTACATCTCCAAAAAAGCGTACTGTGTAAGATGTGCCGCGTAATTACGAAGTACGCATTACGTATTAGCCTACCGAGCCTTCCATCTGGATTTGAATCAATCGATTCATCTCCACCGCGTACTCCATCGGCAGTTCTTTGACCAGCGGCTCGATGAAGCCCGAGACCAACATCGCGCGCGCATCCGCTTCATTCAGGCCGCGGCTTTGCAGATAGAACAGCTGCTCATCGCCGATCTTGCTGACGGTGGCTTCGTGGCCGAGCGTGACGCGATCCTCATCGACTTCGATGTAGGGATAGGTGTCGGTGCGGCTGTGTTCGTCCAGCAGGAGCGCGTCGCACTGCACATGCGACGACGCGCCTTCCGCGCCCTTGTAGACTTTGAGCAGGCCGCGATACGACGCGCGCCCGCCGTCCTTGCTGATGGACTTGGACGTGATCTTGCTGCGCGTGTGCGGCGCAACGTGGACGACCTTGCCGCCCGTGTCCTGATGCTGGCCCTTGCCCGCAAACGCCATCGACAGAATTTCGCCGCGCGCGCCTTTGCCCATCAAGTAGGTAGACGGATACTTCATCGTCAGCTTGCTGCCCAGGTTGGCATCGGTCCATTCCATGATGCCGTCCTCTTCCACCATCGAGCGCTGTGTCACCAGGTTGTACACGTTGGTCGACCAGTTCTGAATCGTGGTGTAGCGGCAGCGCGCACCCTTGCGCACCATGATCTCGATCACGCCGGAGTGGAACGAATCAGTCGAGTAAGTGGGGGCCGTGCAGCCCTCGACGTAGTGAACTTGTGCGCCTTCATCGACAATGATCAGCGTGCGCTCGAATTGGCCCATATTTTCGCTATTCAAGCGGAAGTAAGCCTGCAGCGGCATCTCCACGTGCACACCCTTCGGCACGTACACGAACGAGCCGCCCGACCACACGGCCGTATTGATCGCCGAGAATTTGTTATCGGTGTACGGAATGACCGTGCCGAAGTATTGTTTGTAGATGTCGGGGTATTGCTTCAGGCCGTCGTCGCTGCTGAGGAAGATCACGCCCTGTTTGGCCAGGTTTTCGCGAATCGAGTGATAGACCATCTCGGATTCGTACTGCGCGCCCACGCCCGCCAGGAACTTGCGCTCCGCTTCGGGGATGCCCAGCTTATCAAACGTGTTTTTGATCGCATCGGGCACATCGTCCCAGTTGCCCTGCGTCTTTTCAGACGGGCGCACATAGTAATACATGTCGTCCAGATTCAGGCCCGAGAGGTCGCCGCCCCACGTCGGGGTGGGCCGCTTGATCGCGTGTTCGTAAGCCTTAATGCGAATCTTCCGCATCCAATCCGGCTCACCTTTTTGATATGAAATTTCCTCGACGATCTCGCGGGTAAAGCCCTTCTTCGATTTGTAGAATGAAGTATCGGGATCGCTGAAGCCGTACTTATATTCGCCCAGCCCCTCTAATTCTTTTTGCATTTGATCCGTGCCCATTGATTATCTCCCAATCAGGCGTCATTGCGAGGAGCGCTTTGTGCGAAGAAGCAATCTCTCTCATACACGCATTGAGATTGCTTCGCCCCCTGTAGGGCTCGCAATGACGCAGGATAGCTACG
>JAUQXD010000606.1 GCA_030834835.1 Thermoflexales bacterium
ATCACCCTCAGCGATCGTGTGTCCAACAAGCCGTTGACTTTCGGCGGCATCACCTACGGCGACGGGCGCGGCTATCCGCAGCCCTTCCACACCGGCGAGACCGAAGACTTCTATGCGCGGCCTGAAGGCGTGGCCGGAGCCGGGGCGGATGTGGACGTGGATTTGAGCGGCGTGGCGAAGTGGGATATGCAGCCAGGCCCGCTGGGACGGGCGACGGCCATCACCCCGACCGGCGAAGTCCGCTTCAAGATCGATTACAGCAATATCGGTTCGCGACCGGCCAGCGGCGCGGTGCTGACCTTCTCGATCCCGACGGCCCTGCAGGGCATCTCGCCCACGGTGCTGCACGCGCCCGGCATTCCGGCGGGCAACATCACACGCACCAACATGGCCGTCTCGTTCCTGCTGCCCTACATCGAGCAAGACAACGTCTATCGCATCCTGCTGGGCTGGCCCATCGAAGCGACGAATCTGGCGGCTGGAAATGCTCTCGGCGGACACTTGCACCGCGCTGCGGATGCAGTGCAGGTGTTGCCAAATCCGCCGTTCAGGACTGCTGGATTTGGCAATCCAGCAGGAGCACCCGCTCGGGCCAACGCTCTGGGCAGTTACACGCCGCACGTCAACGTCCAGCTGCCCGGCGATCTCGATCTGAGCAACAACTCGATCACCACCACCATCACGCCCACGCGACCCTCGCCCATCATCGCCATCCTCATCGGCCTGCTGACCGATCCATGGGGCACGGCCGAGACGACCTGCCGCACGACGGTGGATTTTGTGGGGCAAGGCACGCCCGGCGAAAGCGTAAACCTGTTCCTAGATGGACTGCCCGCAGGTAGCGCGCTGCTCGATGAAGAGGGCCTGTTCTACTTCCAACTGACCAATCTCAGCGCGGGACGGCATCGGGTTACGGCACGTTATAGCAACGGCTCACTCCTGCGCCCGGAGATTCAGTCTCCGCGCGATGCGGCCTCGGGTCTGCCGACCGGCCTGATCGATGTCAATCCGTCGCTGCCCTTCGATCCCAAGAGTCTGACTTTCACCGACAGTCAGGGGCGCATCACCCATCCACGGACGCTGGGCATTTCGGATGGCACCTCAAACACGATGATGTTTGGCGAGCTCACGAGCGGCGAGACGTATGAGCTGGGCGTGAATAGCTGCTCCAATGTGCCGAACCAAAACTTCAAGGCTACATTTGAGGACGTTCTGATCAGCAGCCTGCGCGATGACGATGGCGACGGACGCTACACCGGGACGTTCACCTACAACCCGATCGCGCCGCGTAGCCCGTTGGCTGCCAGCGCCGCCAGCATCTTCCGCTTCAGCGTCACTAATGGCGGCCTCGAGCAAAGTTACGATCTGAGTGTGCAGCCGATCGTGTCCGCCACGGTGCGCGATGCACTCACGCAGCAGCTGCTCGCCAATGCCGCCCTCACTTTGCTAGGCGCGCAACTGGAAGCGGGCACGGAAGCGATCTTCAGCGCGTGGACGAGCGCGGCGCTGGGGCAGCCTAATCCGCAAACCACCGGCGTCGATGGCGCGTACAACTTCAACTCGCCGGGCAGTATCAATCGGGTGGATGTGGTTCGATCGGGCTACCAGCCGTATCGTTCATACGACCTCGCTTCGGACAATGGCTCGATCGCGCAGGACATCGATCTGACGCCGGTAATCGCGGGTGCGGCGACACACACCATCTACGTCACCGAGCACGGCTTTGAACCGGCCACGCTCAAGGTCGCGCCGGGCAGCATCGTCGAGTGGGTCAACGTCGATCTGGCGGAGCATACCACGACGAATACCACGTGGGACAGCGGTGTGCTGAGCGCGGGACACAGCTACAAGTTCCAGTTGAACGCGCAGGGCACGTATACCTACGCCGACGCAACCAATCCTGAGAACGTCGCGGTGATTGTGGTGGAAGGTTATCGGTTGTATCTGCCGCTGATTGTGCGCTAATGCCTCACCCCCCAACCCCCTCTCCAATCGACGGTTGTTTGTCGATTGGAGAGGGGCCGGGGGTGAGGCGTGGATCGCTTTTCTGTTCCGAATAAGGAGTGATCGATGCCCCGCTATCTCGTCGAGCGCACCTATCCCGAACGATTCGATATACCGTTAAACGAAGTGGGCCAGCAGCGCTGCCAGACCATCATCGACAGCGACGCGCTGGACGGCGTGACGTGGCTGTGCTCCTACGTGACCACCGACAAGCGCAAGACCATTTGTGTGTGCGATGCGCCCACGCCGGAAGCGGTGCGCCGTGCGGCCCAGCGCAACGACCTCCCCATCGACCGCATCACCGAAGTGCGCGTGTTTGAGCCGTATTTTAGCCTGTGATTGCGCCTTGACAACGCTCAAGTCGGCGTCCCCGCCGACCGCTTAGCGCCCAATCGATTCGCTCAGACCTGCGAAGTGTCCCTGACTCCGCAGGGCTTTGGCGTTAATTGGTTTATAATCGGTCAGGAACAAATATCCTTGCCTCAGCGTCTGATCCATAGCCCGTTTTGTGGGGCAAGATGCTCGCTTGCCTTACGCCTGGAGGAATCGAATGAAGACGCATCGCCTGCTGATCGCTGTCTCGCTGCTGCTGATCGCTGTATTTGCCCTCTCGAATTGCAGTTCACCCACGCCCGTGCCGCCCACGCCGGTGCCGCCGCCGGACACGTCCACACCCTTCATCGTGTCGACGCCGTCGGTCCCGCTGCCGTCGCTGGATTTGCCCACGCTGACGCCGACGTCGCAACCCACCCCGCTGCCGACGAAACCGCGCCCCGGCTACACCCCCGTGCCCGATAGCGTGATCTCGCCCGTCGTGATCAACCGCTCGCCGCTGGCGGGTGAGACCGCCAAACCCGATGGAGCGATCCAACTCGTCTTCGATCGTGCGATGGACAAGGCGGCGGTCGAGTCGGCGTTCCAGGTCTATCCGCAGGTGAAGGGCCAACTGGCGTGGCAGGACGATCGGACGCTGGTCTTCACGCCCGCCGAGAAGTTGGCACGCGCCGGCATCTACGATGTGGTGCTCGATCAACGCGCGCGTGATGCGCAGGGCGCGCCGCTGAATCAAGCCTATCAATTCCGCTTTGCGACGGCGGGCTTTTTGGAAGTGGCGCAAGTGATCCCCGCGCCCTCCACCGCCGATGCCGAACCCGGCTCGTCGATCACCGTGATCTTCAATCGGCCTGTCGTGGCGCTGACCAACCTCGATGCGCAGAAAGATTTTCCGCAGCCGGTGAGTTTAACGGCCAACGGCGAACCGATCGCGGGTGCGGGCGAATGGCTCAACACCTCGATCTATGTGTTCAAGCCCGCCCAGCCCTTGCCCGGTGGCACGATCATCACCGCCAAAGTAGGGGCGACCCCGGGTGGTCGCCCGCTGGTCGATACCGACAACAATCCGCTGGCCGCCGACTACACGTGGCAGTTCGCCGTGATGCCGCCGAAAGTGGTGTACATCACGCCCGGCAACGGCTCGGCGCAAGTGCCCATCGAGTCGCCCATCGTCGTGCAGTTCAATCAGCCCATTAGCCTTGATTCGGCGCGTGAGCATTTCTCGCTCACGTCCTCGACGGGGCAGAGCGTGCCGCTGACCTTCGACGTGCTGAGCGAGACGCTGACCGTAACGCCGACAAATCGCCTTGATTTTGAGGCCGCTTACGTGATCAAGATCACGGCGGGCCTCACGGGCCGATCGGGTGGCAGCGGTATGCGCGAGTCGGTAAACGCTTTGTTTACCACCGTGCCTTTGCCCAGGATCATCAGCACCGATCCCAAAGACGGCGAACGGGATGCGTATTCGTATACCGGCTTCACCATCCGCTTCAACACCACGATGAATCACGATACGGTGATGGATCACCTGTCGTTCAATCCGCCGCTGTCGCCGACGCAGGTGTACACCTACGGTTACGGCGAATCGTTCGGCATGAACTTCGGCGCGCAGCCCAGCACCGATTACGAAGTAAAGATCACGCCCGGCATTGAAGACCCGTACGGCAATAAGACGCAAGAGTCGTTGACTGTGCGCTTCCGCACGCGCGATCTGGAACCCAACGTGAACCTGCACGTGCCGAACTTTGTGGGCACGTACAACGCTTACGATCCGACGCAGGTCTATGTGGTCAACACCAACATCAAGACGCTCGACCTGAAGTTATATCGCCTGAACGCCGATCGCTTCCCGACGCTGCAAAATTATGCCTACGACACTAATCTGCCGACCGGTGAGTTGATGCGGCAGTGGTCGCAGCCAGTCGAAGCGCCGCTCAACAAGATTCAGGCCACGCGGCTGGATATGGTCGAAGGCGGCGGCTCACTGGCGCCCGGCCTGTACATGCTGGACGTGAATTCGCCGCAACTGAGGCCGGAGTCGGGCTATTACAATCGACGGCATGTGCTGGTCATCGGCCGCAATAACATCACCCTGAAATCTTCGCAGTCCGGCGCGCTGGCCTGGGTCACCGATTATCAATCGGGTCAGCCTGTGCCCAATGTACCGGTGACGTTCTTTGCCTATGATGACAAACGGCTCGGCACGGTCGCGACTGATGCGCAAGGCTTAGCCGCTGTGACGGACAGCGGCGTTATCGGCGCGTTTGCACTGGAACCGTTCGCGGCCGCCTCCAATGATTGGAGCAGTGGCATTAGTCAATATGATTTTGGCTTGAGCGGCGGCTATAGTTCGGGTGATCAATATCGTGGCTATCTGTACACCGATCGGCCGATCTATCGTCCGGGGCAGACCGTGAAGTTCAAGGGCATCGTGCGCGGCGAGAACGACGTGAAGTTCAGCCTGCTCAACCTGAGCAGTGTGCGCGTCGTGATCAACAGCCCCAACGGCGAGAGTGTATTCGATCAACAACTGCCGTTGAATCAACTGGGTACGTTTGCCAGTGAAGTGAAGTTAGCCGACGGCGCAGCCCTGGGTCAATACTACGTCAACGTCGAATCGAGCGTGTTTAACTTTGGCGCGGCCTTTACCGTGGCCGCGTATCGCGCGCCGGAGTTTCAGGTCAACGTCACGCCCAAAGATCAAGAAATTGTGCGCGGGCAAAGCACTACCGCCAACGTCGAAGTGAGTTACTTCTTCGGCGGCGGCGTGGCGAACCGGCCCGTGCAGTGGAATGTGTTGGCCGAAGACTTCAACTTTACGCCGCCGTGGGGGGGCAACTATCGCTGGACGGACAGTGATGATCCGTGGCGGTGCTTCGATTGCTGGTGGTACTTCCGCCAGGCCCCGCCGCCGCAGCCCATCCTCAGCGGATCGGGCACGACCGACGCGCGCGGCAACCTCACGATCGAACTGCCCGGCAACCTGCTGCGAAACGGTGCGCCCATCAGCGAATCGGTGCGATTGACGATCGAAGCGACGGTGACGGGCAACGACAATCAAGTGATCAGCGGGCGCGGCTCGATCATTCGGCACAGCGGCGACTTCTATGTGGGCGTGCAGACGCGCGCTTACGTGGGCGAAGCCAATAAGTCCAGCACCATCGATCTGATTGCGGTCGACTGGGCGGGCGAGCGGCTGCCGAACAAATCGCTCGAAGTATCGATCGTGCGCCGCGAGTGGGAGAATAAATTCGTCCCCAATGAATTCGGCGGCGGCGACTGGCAATATGAACAGAAGGACCTGCCCGTCACGACCTCGACCGTGACGACGAATGAGCGCGGCGAAGCGGTGCTGGATTACGTGCCGCCGCAGGCCGGATCGTACAAGATCACGGTGAAGGCCACCGACAACGGCAGGCGTGAAGTGCGCGCCTCGGTCTTCCAGTGGGTCACCGGCCGCGAGTTCGTGTCGTGGCGGCGCGAGAACAACGATCGTATCTCGCTCATCGGCGATAAGGCGTCGTACGTGCCCGGCGAGACCGCCAGGATTCTGATCCCGTCGCCGTTCCAGGGCGAACACTGGGCGCTGATCACCATCGAGCGCGGCGGCATCTTGCAGCGGCAGTTGGTGAAGATCACCAGCAACAGTCAGATTTTCGAACTGCCGATTACGAGCGATCTTGCGCCGAATGTGTACGTGTCCGTCGTCTTGATCAAAGGCCAGGACGCGACGAATAAACTAAGCGATTACAAAGTGGGCCTCTTGCCGATCGAAGTGAAACCGATCGCGCAAACATTGAAGGTCACGCTCACGCCCGATCGAACCACGGCGCAACCTGGCGAAACCGTGACGTACACCGTGCAAGTCGCCGATAGTTCCGGCGCGGCCATTCAGGCTGAGTTCTCGCTCGATCTGGTGGACAAGGCCGTGTTATCACTGCTGCCGCGCGCGCCCGATGAGATTCTCAATGCGTTCTACGGCAATCGCAGCCTGGGCGTCAACACGTCCAGTGGCCTGTCGGTGTCGGTGAATAAGTTCAACGAGCAGATCAAACTCGACGAAGAAGAACGGCAGCAGCTAGCCGCGCAGCGCTATGCGGTGACCGGCGGCGCTGAAGCGCCGATGGCGGCGATGCCCGCTCCAATGGCGACCGCCGCGCCGGGTGTGGCGGATGGGCTTAAAGCGATGGATGCTTCGGCCGAAAGCGCGCTGCCGCCCGGTGTAGAAGTGCGACAGGAATTTGCGGATACCGCGTACTGGTCGCCGCAAGTCAGCACGGATGCGGCCGGCCAGGCGTCGGTCACGATTAAGCTGCCCGATAACCTGACGACGTGGACGTTCCGCGGCGTGGGCGTCACGCGCAATACGCAGGTGGGCGAAGCCACGATCGATGTAGTAGCGACTAAACCACTGCTGATCCGCCCCGTGACACCGCGCTTCTTTGTGGTGGGCGACAAGGCCGAACTTAGCGCGAATGTCAGTAACAACACGGATAATCCGTTGTCGGTGACGTTGACGTTGTCCTCGACAGGCGTGACCTTGTTAAGTGAGGCGCAGCAAATCGTGCAGATTCCGGCGAAGTCCGAGGGCGCGGCCACATGGATCGTCGAAGCGCAAGACGTGCCCAATGTGCAGTTGGTCTTCATCGCGCAGAGCGGCGACCCTTCGACTGGCGCTCAGGGCGGGCTTGCCGACGCCAGCAAGCCGCGACTCGCGACCGGGCCGGATGGATCGTTGCTGGTCTATCGGTACACCGCACCCGACATCGTGGGCACGGCGGGCCAGATCAAAGATGGCGGGTCGCGCACGGAGATCATCGCGCTGCCGCCGAACGTCGATGTGACCAAGGGCGAAGTCAGCGTCGAGATCGATCCGTCGCTGGCGGCGGGCATGATCAAGGGCTTGAAGTATCTGGAGCACTATCAATACGAGTGCGCCGAGCAAACGGTGAGCCGCTTCCTGCCCAATGTGTTGACGTATCGCGCCCTGAAGGAACTGGGCATCGAGAATGCCGAGTTG
>JAUQXD010000057.1 GCA_030834835.1 Thermoflexales bacterium
GCACTACCCCCTGTTTTTTAGGATCTTCAGAACGAGCTGTATATTCCGCAAAAACACCACGGAGTTTTGCTTCAAACTCCTTGATATCTTTCTTGATCTGATCTTCTTGCGGCTTCCCTTTTATTAAGCGATTCATCAGTGCGGATAATCTGGAACCTCTTCGGGCGCGCAGTTCCCGTTCAGCGTCACGTAATGGTTTCAAATAGGTTACTTTTAGGTAGTCACGAGCTTCGAACTCAAATTGCCCACCATTGGCACAAAGTGTGATTTTGCCCTCTTTAGAGCCTTTGACCGCTATCGGCTTGCCGCACAAGAACCGCGTATTGATTGGCCAACGCTCATTCCCTGTTATTTCTGACTGCATGGACATGTATAAAAAAGGTGTCTTTTCTTTATCGCCTTCATAAGTCAAATACTCAATGAATCTTTCACCATCTTCGCCCAAGTCATCAAATTTACATGTTATGCGCAGCTCTGTCGTTCCCCATCGAAAGTCTTCTTCGGTAACATGCGAGACTTGTTCTTGGGCGACTGAGCCAAGGGTAAGATGAACCGCATCGATAATAGCTGTTTTGCCTGCATCATTTTCGCCAACCAATACATTGAGTCCTGTGTTCAGTTGCCAAGTTAGGTTCTTGATACAACGGAAATTTTCAATCTGAACTTCAGCAAGTCTCATGGCGATTCTCCTAGGCGTGTATAGAGGGTTAGATTGGCAAAACCTGATATCGATCTACCATTTGATCTCCGCACATAGCGCGTTCTGCTTCACTGCATACCCGCCCGCTCATTGTGCGATCAATCCTCACCCCTGTCAATACGTATTAGCCCCTATTCCATTCGTCACCCTCTTCGCCTGTCATTTGGTATGTACATCAATATGCCACATCAGCCTGATCAAAGCAATTGTCATCTAGCCCCCGCTGGGCATGACCCTCAGCGCCAGCGATGTGATTTTATCGCCAACCAGCAGACTCCGCCGGGCGTCCCGGCAGGCCAGTTCTCGCGTCGTCTAGGCAAATGATCCAGCCTCCGATCAAAACTATTTCGCATCTGATCAAAACTCCCCCGCGTCTGATCAAAACTATTTTGCGCCAGACAGAACTCGGCGGCGACTGATCAAAACTATTCCGCGTTTGATCAAAACTCCCGCGTCTCCGATCAAAACTATTTTGCACCTGATCAAAACTATTCCGGCCCGATCAAAACTTCCGGCGGTCTGATCGAAACCCCGGGCGCAGCCGTTCAAATCGGGCTGGAAACAGGGCTTAAAACCCGCCCGGTTTTGACCATCTTCAAACGGATTTCAAATAAATATGCTGATTAGCGTAGATTACCTGACAAATGACACGTGATCAAAATGACATTCAGGCTTGAACGGGGCGGGGGCAAAATGCTAAAACGCACGTATCTCTTTTTGCCCAGGAGGCATATCGTGGCAGACTCGTTTCCGCAGGACACCATTCCGCAGGCTGGCAGTGTGTTGGAAGGCTGGAAGAAGATCGGGGTCGGGCTGAAGTTGGGGCCGCTGGAGCAAGCCATGCTTCAGGCCGATCTGGCCCAGGCGCAGGTCATTCAGACCGACTTTGACGCGCTCGACGCGCAGTACACGGAACTGCGCAACAAGCGCGACGTGCTGCACGCGGGCATCTGGGACAAGGTCAAGCGCGTGCGGGCCAGCATCAAAGGCATCTACGGCGACGACTCCAACGAATATGAACTGGTGGGCGGCACGCGCAAGAGCGAACGCAAACCGCCCGTGCGCAAGCCTCGGGCGGCTGTGACGACGGAGTAAGTACAACCCCCCTCCAACTCCCCCCGTTCAGAAAAGCATCTGAACAGGGGGAGAGTGGGCCGTCCCCTCCCCTGTGATGATCTTTTCCATCACGGGGGAGGGTTAGGGTGGGGGTTTCTTCGGCCACCCAACAAACAGGGCGCGCACAAGGCTCGCCCCTCTCTCACTAATCTACTACCCCACTAATCCACTATCGCACTAAATACTTCCCCGTATAACTCCCCTCCACCATCGCAATCTCCTCCGGCGTGCCCTGCGCCACGATGTGCCCGCCCGCCTTGCCGCCCTCCGGCCCCAGATCGATGATCCAATCGGCGGCCTGCATCACGTCCACGTTGTGCTCCACCACCACCACCGTATTGCCCGCATCCACCAGCCGTTGCAACAGCAGCAGCAAGCGCGCCACATCGGCCACGTGCAGGCCTGTCGTCGGCTCGTCCAGCAAATACAGCGTGCGACCCGTGCCGCGCCGATACAATTCCTTCGCCAACTTCACGCGCTGCGCCTCGCCGCCGGACAACGTGGTGGCCGGTTGGCCCAACTGCAAATAGCCCAGCCCCACCTCCACCATCAACGCCAGCCGCGCCTGTGCCGCCGACACGTCTTCAAACACCGTCAACGCCTCTTCGATCGTCATATCCAGCACCTGCGCGATGTCATAGCCGCGATACTTCACCGCCAGCACCTCGCGCTTGAAGCGGCGACCATGACAGGTGGGGCAGCGCACCTCGACATTGGGCAAGAAGTGCATCTCCACGGTCAGCAGGCCCGCGCCCTCGCACCGCTCGCAGCGTCCGCCCGGCACATTGAACGAGAAATGCCGCGCGCTCATCTGCCGCGCTTTCGCGTCCGATGTCGCCGCAAACGCCTCGCGGATGGGCGTGAACGCATCCGTGTAGGTGGCGGCGTTCGATCGGGTGCTGCGCCCGATCGCGGATTGATCGATCGTGACGATCTTATCGACGTGCTCCCACCCCTCGATCGATTCGTGCGCACCCGATTGTTCCGTCGCGCCGTAATAGTGCTGGCGCGCGGCCCGATCGAGAATATCAAACACCAGCGACGACTTGCCCGAACCGGACACGCCGGTGACGGCGACGAATCGACCCAGCGGAAACGATACCGAGATGTTCTGCAAGTTGTTGGCCCGCGCCCCGTGGATGGTCAACGCCTGCCCGCTGCCCGCGCGGCGCTGCGCGGGGATGTCGATGCGCAGGCGGCCCGATAGATATTGCCCCGTGATGGATTCCGCGCTGGCGGCCACCTGCTGCGGCGTGCCCACCGCCACGATGCGCCCGCCCTGCCGACCGGCCCCCGGCCCGACATCGACCACGGTGTCGGCGGCGCGCAGCATGTCCAGATCGTGTTCGATGACGAGCACGGTGTTGCCCAGATCGCGCAGTTGGCGTAAGACGTTGATCAGCCGGTCGTGATCGCGTGGGTGCAGGCCGATGGTCGGTTCGTCCAAGACGTACAGCACACCCGTCAAGCCCGAGCCTAACAGCGAAGCGAGTCGCAAGCGCTGCGCCTCACCAGCCGATAGGGTGGGCGACGACCGATCGAGCGCGAGATAACCGACGCCGACGTTGACCAATCGTCGCACGCGCGCTTGCAGATCGGCCACGATCGGTTCCGTGATGATCCAGTCTTCCGGCGAGACGGCCGCGTGTAGCCCGTCGATCCAATCGACCAGTTCGTTTAAGGGCAGTTGGCTCATCTCGACGATGGAGCGGCCCAGCACGGTGACGCGGCGGCTGTCGGCCTTCAGGCGCGAGCCGTCGCAATCGGGGCAGGTGGTTTCGCTGACCAGATCGGCCAGTTTCTCGCGATACTCCGCGTCGTGGCTTTGATCGGCGTAGCGGCGCAAGAGATTCGTCGCCACGCCCTCGAAGTTGCCGCCCGCCACCGTCGTGGGCGCTTTGATGTTGGGGAAGTGGCGCTTAAACTGCGCGCCGTTCACGCCATAGAACAACAAATCGCGCTGAACTTCGCCCAATTCATTGACGGGCCGCGTCGCGTCGAAAGTAAAACCGTAATGCCGCCCGGCGGCCTCCATCGACGCGATGTAGCGATCGAAGTGAAATTGCTCCCAACCCAGAATCGCACCGTCGCGAATGGTGCGCGTCCCATCGACCAACCGCTCGAGATTGGGCGAGTGCACCGTGCCGATGCCGGTGCAGGTGGGACACGCGCCCGCCGGTTTGTTGAACGAGAAATTCGCCATGCCATATTCGGGCACCAGCGTGCCGCACTGTGGGCAAGGATAAGTATTGCCGCTATCGTCTTCGTCTGATTCGTCGGCTAGCATCCCGAGCGGAACAGCCAGCGCTGGCTGTGTAGTCGAGGGACGCTGTGCCGCCTCGACCTCAAACGCGGGCGGAATATCCGCGCCGCAGTTGGGGCAGGGGCGATGGCCGATGCGGGCGAACAAGATGCGCAGATACGTGAAGACCTCGGTCGTCGTGCCCACCGTGCTGCGCGGGCTGCGATTGGTCAGATGTTGATCGACG
>JAUQXD010000607.1 GCA_030834835.1 Thermoflexales bacterium
CCCGTCGAGTTCGGGCGCGCTGCCATCGACTGGAAGTCGACGGCAAAGGGTGTTAAGCCCGCGTCGCGGGCTTGCTCTGAGTGGCCGTCGATTTTCAATCGATGGCCACTCAATGCCCCATCTCGAACTCCGGTGCGTAGCGCACCACGCCCGATACGCCGTCCAGCGCACCGGGTTTCAACTCCAGCAGCAGGGAGGCGTCGTCGGGTACCTCGAAGGCGCAGCGCACGCCGTAACGCGAGGCAGGCACGAAGCCAAAGCGCGGATAGTATTCGGCGTGGCCCACCAGGTTGATGTTGTCGAAGCCCAACTCACGCGCGATCTGAATCCCCGCGCGGATCAACCGTCCGCCGATGCCGTGTCGTTGATGCGGCGGCGCGACGGACACAGGCGCGAGCGTCAACGATTCCCACTCTCGATCGGATCCGACGATGGCCGCGCGCGTGAACAAGATGTGCCCCACAACTTCGCCGTCGAGTTCAGCCACGAGTGCGAGTTCAGGGATATAGGCGGTCGAGTTGCGCAGCCGATTGACGAGGTGCTGCTCGGTGTGATCGCTGATAGGCAGATCGCGGAAGGCCGCTTCCGTGATCTCAAATACGCGGTCGTAATCGGCGGGTGTTTCCGGTCGAATGGTGAGAGACATCGCAATTCCTTTCAAGCATGGATTTGCAAGCATTATGCCCGATCAGGCTGATTGCTGCAATTATTGCGTGAAATAGAACGTCCGCAACATAGCGCGGAAGGTCGCTTCATAATTGGGCCAATTATCATTGGGAATAGCCTGTGTGATGATCAGCCAGGTCAGGCCGGCGTGCCGCGAGATGGTGACCCAGCCGTGCGAACCGTCGCTCGGATCAGAGAACAGGCCGCGCAGTGCTTCTTCGCCGCCTAATGTAACGACGTCTGGAGAAGCCAGTGTTACACGCGGAAAACTCGCGGCGAAGGCGTCCCAGCGGACTTGCAGGCTGTCGTCGGGATTGGTCGACGGGCTGACGCCGATCATGAGCTGCGCTCCGGTCTGCCGGCCGCTGGAGGCCAGATCAGGACTGCTGATGGAGACCAACGGGGCCTGCGCACTGACCTGCCACGCGCCCGGATAGGCGACCGAGACACCCATGCCCGTGAACGTTTGTCGATCGGCGATGGGATCAATAGTAGGTTTGGGCGTAGTCGAAGGGGCCTTGGTGACAGGCTTCGGCGTGAAGGTGAGTGTCGGCTCGGTTGTTGCCGTAGCCGTCGGTTGAGGTGTGTTAGTCGCGGTCGCGGTTGGCACCGGCGTCGAAGTTGCGGTGGGCACGGTGGTCGCGGTAGGAGTGGGTTCCGTTGTGACTGTGGGCGGCGTGGTCGGGCTGGTCGTCGCAGTGGCGGTCGGCGCGGGTGTGGCGGCGCTGCCGCAGCCCGTCAGCAGCAACGCGAGCATGACACAGAGATATACAAACCAGGTGTTTCGATGGGACATGATTAACCTCGATTGGGTTGAGATAGGTGTGGGTGAGTGGTCGATCCGTCATCAGTGAATCGACACGGTATAGACGGCTTGCACCACGACGACCGATGCCAGCGTCAGGACATACAACGCCGTCAGGCTGAATGTCTCTCGCGGTGTAGGGCGTTTGGCAGTGGCCTGCGCCCAGGCGTGATAGGCATATTGGGCGATCGTCCTGGGTTTGTCCGACTGCGCCTCATCACGGATCAGGTCGATGAGTTCAGTCGTGACAGCGGCTGGAATTTGCCCGTTGTCGCTGGCCGCCTGCCCGATCGGACTGGTGCGAACCCGATTGGCCAGATTGTTTGCCCGGGCCAGATGCCAGAGTCCACCCAATGCGATGCCGGAAACTGTGCTCAGCTGATTGATACGCACCACAAATGTCAAGGCAAACAGCCCCGCCGCGATCAGCCCCTGCAACAGCCATTGAAGGCGATAGGTGCGGCGCGGCAGCAAGCCAAAGACAAATCGCCCACCGTCCAGCGGGTAGACCGGCATCAGATTGAGCGCGTTGATGATCACAAACAGCTCGGCCAGTTCACGCCAGAGGTCGAGCCGCGTCTGCAGGAAGATCAGGCCGCACCCATAGCCGATAAGAATGCCGGGCAACGGCCCCAATAGATAAATCACCGATTCCTGAAAGACCGAACCGTGGCCATAGCCGGACACGGCTGCGCCGAACAGGGGAATGAAGAACATCTTCAGATTGCGATAGCCATAGTGCCGCATCGCCAGATAGTGACCGGCTTCGTGGATGACCAGCACCAACAGGATGCTGAGTAGCGTAATCGACGTATAACTCTTCAAAGCCAGCGTCAGCAGCCAACCGACGATCACGAAGGCCGCCAACGACAACCCGAAGACGCGCAGCTGCGCCTTCCAGTCGATGGATTGAGTCTGAAGTTTAGCCAGTGCCGCCAGCGTTTGCTCGCGAATTTCGGCGTCGGCTTGCGCCGTGGGGTTAGTCTGCACCTCAGCCTCAACCGGCTGCGCCACATCAGTCTGTGCCGCAACGTCAAGTTGCGCCTCGTCTGACAGGACTCTCGGCAGCAAAATGGGCACGCTGGGGTTCAGCCGTGAAATCAGTGGTGCTGCGCCGCTCTCAGTGGCGAGGCGGCGTACGGGGCGTGAGACTGGACTCGGTTCGGTCTGCATGATGTGGGTTTATGCTCGGAACAGCCTGAACAACTCACCCATTGTGCGGGGAATGCGCCTCCCTGTCAATACGTATTTCTACTGATAACATTCGTCACCCGGCGGCCCTGTCATTTGACACCCCGCTGTCCCTTAAAAAACACGAAGCCGACCTGCGTCGGCTTCTGGGGTGGTTCGAACTCGCGGCTTCAGCCGGAAACCGCCAACTATTTTGTGGCCGCCGGGCGAGGCTTCGTCGCTTGCTCCAACAGCGCCGCGGTCTGCTGCGTGTTGGCGCTGACTTCGCGCAGCACCAGCGTCAGCTGCGCGAGATCGTTCTGGAGGGCGGACAGGTCTGGTGTAGCGGCACTGGCCGGCGCCAGGTTGTCCAGCCGCCGCGCGGTGAACTGGCTGCTGATGGCCAGATCGATAAACAGTTTGATCAATTCGCTGAGGACCAGATAAACGATGCCCGTCAAGCCCGCGCCCACGAATAACACCAGACCGCTGATGAGGCCGGACGCCATCGCGAGCACGCCGAAACTAAAGTTGTAACCGCCGCCTTTAGGAGCCAGCGCGCCACCAATCGAGATCAACGCCAGCACACTTCCGATGATAATGATCAGCCAGCCGATGAAACGCAAGATGCGAGCCAGCGTGTACAACAGTTGATACCGCCGAACCAGGGTGCGACCAGTGTCATTCATGCCGTTAACCGTCCTTAAGGATATCGGCAATCAGCAGGTGCGATTGCCGTCGATGTTTACAAAGTCGATCAGGTATTGTTCGCCGTTCGATAGCGTCAGCGTGGCCCCCAGCGGTGAATAAGACGGAGTCATGTCCATGATCTTGATCGCCTTGATGGGCGACAACTCCTCGTCGGTCCAATCTGTATCATCGGTTTTGTGGAGCAGCACTGTGATCATCAGTTCCATGGCCGGATTCTTACCTGTGCGCTGTTTAGTCGCATACACAACCGTGCTTTCGTCGGCTTCGGCATTGCGGCCGCGATGCACCAGAGTGTTGATGCTATCCCAGCCGTGATAGACGATCAGCGCCACTTGCCGGCCCGGAATGGCGGCGGTGATAACCTTTCGCGCATCATCTTCAAACTGACGCACGACCGCCGCCTGACCGTTCAGGTGCGGCAGCCCATAATGCCCCAGTGTCAACTCGTGCTCGAAGGCCAGGCGGGATCGATCGACCCGGATGACGCCGCCGGGAATGGTGATTTCGGCCAGATCGATGATGTAGCCGACGCCGTTGTTGGGCGGCTTCCGCATGATCGCCTGCCGGTAGATCACGCCATCGCGTTCCCCGTTGTAGAGCATACTCTGCGACGTGGTGAATTCGGCGTTTTGGTCGGCGGCATTGCGCAGAGCCTGGCCGGTGAGATAGAAGTTGATGTCGTCGCCGCGCACATCGCGCGGATCTAAACTGCGAAAACTGTATTCCATGGCCGTTCCGCCGCGCGGATTGTGATCTTCCCACGGGAAGTGCGTGTTGAACGCCAGCTTGGAATAGTTGTGATCGTCGTAATAGACTTTGCCGGGAATGATTTCCGACGTGCCGGTCTGGCCGTGATTGACCAGCACCAGCCCCGGCTTGTCGAGGATCGATCGGACCGACTTATCGCCGAGTTGCTCCCACAGGCCGTCGTTTTCTTTCGCCGTCCAGAAGGGCGAATCGACGGGCAAGGCCAGACAGACAAACGGCAGGAACATGATGAAGGGGCTGGCCGCGCAGCTGTAGTTTTGCAGCACAAATTCGCGATGTGCATAAAAGCCGAGGCTGGGAATGTCGTTGTCGTAGAAGTCTTCGCGCGTGACAAACTGGAGGATGGACCCCGAACACAGCCGCCTGGCCCACCCGGCATCGAGCGGAGGCGTGCCCTTTAGCATGAACGAGATGGGGAAGCCGCCGGAAATCCACGTTCGATAGCAAATGCTGCGCGCCCACATATTGACGTAGCCGTCGCGGCCAAAGAAGTTGGGATACGTCTTCATCAATTCGTGCGCGGATTTCTCGATGGCGGCGGCGATGTCGGGATAGTACTCGTCGCCAAAGGCACGATTCCAGATGGTGCCATACACGACAAACAGGCTGATGGTGTAATAGTTGTACGTCTGCTCCAGGTACCAGCCGTCGCCCGAATGATAGGACGCCACCCACAAGAGATGACTCTTCAGCAAGTCGTCGTCGATGGCATAGCCGTGCTTCTTCAGGAACGACAACGTCACGATGTTGAAGATGCGCCAGTTGTTCTGCGTGGTTCGATGATGCGCCCACTTCGAGATGGTGATCGCCATCTCGTCTTTTTGCTGTTGAGTGAAGTACGGCCAGATGACATTCGGCAGCAGCAGCAAGGTCTTGAACAGACCGCCAAACTCGCACGTAAATTGATAGGTCGCATCGGGCAGGTCTTCTGGCAGCGGCAATGAATTGATGTGCCCCGGCGTGAGGGCGTTATACAAGTGCAAACAGTAATAGTCTCGCAACTTGATGCCGTTGATGGCGATGTCCGGCTCGACGTGCATCAGCGGGCCGGCCAGCGTCAGCGTTCGTTCCAGCGCTTCGAATTCCGCCGAGCGATAACGCCACGCGGGATCATCGGGCTGCGGATACGTCTTGCCCGGCACGACCGGAAACGCGATCGGCGTCTCGATCGAAGCGACGTGCTTGAAGGCCCGTTCCAGCAGGTATCTGGCGAGATCAATGTAATGCTGCCGCGTCATCCCGGTGTGGGGACTCAAGTCAAAGTCAGGTGATTTGATTTCGTAGGCGTTTGGCATGCTGAAGTTGTCTCCTGATGGGCAGCGTGGCCCCCCTCCCAACCTCCCCCCGTTCGGGACTGCATCCGAACAGGGGGAGGAGTCGCATTCCCTCCCCTGTCGATACG
>JAUQXD010000608.1 GCA_030834835.1 Thermoflexales bacterium
GGCAGTTTTGTTTGGCCGGCCTGATCTGGGGCTAACATGATCCGCATCATAGGCGCGGCGTCGGTCACCTGCTACTATGCAAGGATAAATTTACTGGAAGGTGAAACGATGAACGAAGAGACCATGATCGATGTGCGCCCGATTGCGCCCGCGCAGCGTCACCCGCTGATCTTTGGCGCCTTTGAACAGCTGGCGGCCGGTGAGACATTTGTCCTCGTCAACGATCACGATCCTAAGCCGCTGTTCTATCAATTCATGTTTGAACGCAGCGGCCAATTCACCTGGGACTATTTGGAACAGGGACCGGATGTCTGGCGCGTGCGCATCGGACGGTGTTAGCGTGAATGCCCGACCGCGCAGTCGCCTGCATGTGCCCATCCTCAGCGCAGTAGTCTTCGTGCTGCTGGCCGCCCTGTGGGCGGCGCTGGGCCGCATCGGCTGGCGCCTGCCGCAACTGCCTGTGCCGCTGTTGGGTCAGCACGGCGCGCTGATGATCTCCGGTTTTCTGGGCACGCTCGTGAGTTTAGAGCGCGCTGTCGCCCTGCAAAAACGCTGGGCTTACGCCGTGCCGATTTTGTCGGCGCTCGGCTCAATCGCCTTGTTCAGCGGACTGCCGGGTGAGATCGGGCGCGGGCTGATCACACTGGCGGCGCTGGGTCTGGTGATCGTGTTTTTCTTTATCTATCGCCTGCGCTCAACCATCGACATTGGCACCATGGCAGTGGGCGCGATGATGTGGCTGGTGGGCAATGCCCTGTGGTTGTCCGGGCAGCCGGCCTATCACGCCGCCGGTTGGTGGGCGGGCTTCTTGATCTTGACGATTGCGGGCGAGCGGCTGGAACTATCGCGGGTGTTGGTGCTGAATCAACGCAGCCGCGACTTCTTCAAGATCGCGCTCGGTGCGTTCTCGATCGGTTTGCTCGTCTCGCTGATCATCTTTGATGTCGGCGTGCGAATCGGCGGCGCGGGCCTGATCCTGTTTGGCGCGTGGCTGCTGCGCTTCGATGTGGCCCGCCGCACCATCCGCAAAGACGGGCTGACGCGCTTCATCGCGGCCTGTCTGTTGCCCGGCTACGTGTGGCTGATGATCGGCGGGACGTTGTGGCTGATCGTGGGCGGCACGTCGACCAACGGCTTTCTGTACGATGCGATGTATCACGCGCTCTTTCTGGGCTTTGTCTTCTCGATGATCTTCGGCCACGCGCCCATCATCCTGCCCTCTGTCATGCCGATCGATGTCGAATATCGACCGCGCTTTTACCTGCATCTGGCACTGCTGCAACTGTCGCTGGTGCTGCGCGTCGCCGCCGATCTGTTCGCGGCGCAGCCCGTGCGCCAGTGGGCGGGCTTGCTCAATGTGCTGGCGATTCTGTTCTTCCTGTTCAATATGGCGCGCTCCGTGCGACGCCGGCCGGCGGCCTGAGATGCCACGCCTCACCCGCTACTTCATCAAGACCGCGCTGATCTATCTGGTTGCCTCGTTATCGATCGGGGCGCTGGTCGCGGCCCGCGCCACGTTCGATCTCCCCTTTGAATTAGCCGCACTCACGCCCGTTTACTTTCACCTGTTCATGGTGGGCTGGGTCACGCAATTGATCTTCGGCATGTTGTTCTGGATGCTGCCGCGCGAATCCAAAGAGCGTCCGCGCGGCGATGAACGCTTAGCGTGGGTCGCGTACATCTTGATCAATGTGGGTTTGCTCGTGCGCGCCATCGGCGAGCCACTGACGGCATTGCAGCCGGATCTGGGGGCAGGGTGGCTGCTGGTGCTTTCGGCGCTGTTTCAGTTGATCGGCGGTTGGGCGTTTATCGGTAATGCCTGGCCGCGCGTACGGGAACGTTGAGATGATCTGCTTAAGCGTGTGGGTCGTGCGCACAGCGCTGCTGTACCTGAGTGTGGGTCTATTGATGGGCGCGTTGATGCTGGCTCAAAAGGGTGTGCCTATCGAAGGCACGCTGCTGCGCTTGCTGCCGCTTCACATCGAGTTGGTGCTGGTCGGCTGGACGCTGCAACTGGGCATGGGCATCGCGTTTTGGATATTGCCGCGTTTTGGCCGTGAGCCGCGCTATGGCCGGCAGGCTTTCGGCTGGCTGGCCTATGGCCTGTTGAATATCGGCGTGATCTGTGTCGGTGTGGGGCAGTGGCTGGCCGCCCCGCCATTGGTCATCTTTCTGGGGCGCGTGGCCGAAGTGTTGGCGGTCGTGAGTTTTGCCGCGCATGCCTGGCCGCGCATCAAACCGTTGGGGGTGTGAAATCCATCGGATTTTAAGAGCACCGTACTGAGTACGGTGTTTTTGTTTCGCATGATCGAAATCATACAGGTCCTAGGTAATTAGTGATAACTTGAATCTACTAAATCGGACAAGTGAGGCGAGGGGACAATGAAACTCAAATGGATCGTGGTCAGTGGCTTGATGATCGTGGCGCTGGTGGCGACCGCCTGCGCGACATTGGTAAAACCGGCTGATACGGCGCATGGCGCGGCGCAGGTGGCTACGCCCGATGTGCCCGTCGCGCCGCATGAAGCGCACACGACATTTGATCCGGTGCTGCCGCCAGCCTCTAAAGAGACGAACCGGGAAATTGTGCTGCGCGTGAAGGACACCGTGAGCGAAATCGCGCCGGATGTGCCGGTGGATGTGTGGACGTATGATGGCACCGTACCCGGCCCGATCTTGCACGTGAATCAGGGCGACACCGTGAAGTTCACGTTGATCAACGACGGGGCGCTGCAACACTCGATCGATTTTCACGCGGCCCAGACAGCCTGGAACGTCAACTATGTGTCGATTAACCCCGGCGAACAGTTGTCGTTTGAGTGGACAGCGAACTATCCCGGCGTGTTCATGTATCACTGCGGCACGCCGCCCGTCATCCATCACATCGGCAACGGGATGTATGGCGCGATCATCGTGTCGTCACCCGATCTGAGGCCGGTGGCGAAAGAATATGTGCTGGTGCAAAGCGAGTTCTACGTGAACAAGGGCGGCGACGGTCTGTTTCACACCGACGGCACCAAGATGAATGCCGCCATGCCCGATTACGTGGTGTTCAACGGATTCGCCAATCAATACAAAGATGAACCGTTGACGGCAGAGCCTGGCGAACGCATTCGCCTGTGGGTGATGAATGCCGGGCCGACAACGTTCTCGGCCTTTCACGTGATCGGCGCGCTGTTTGATACGGCATATGCTGACGGCAATCCGCAGAACGAGC
>JAUQXD010000609.1 GCA_030834835.1 Thermoflexales bacterium
TGATGATGGCCGTAAACGATTCGATGCCAAACATGCCCAGATTCGAGATGGTAAAGGTGCTGCCTGTCATTTCACTCGGCGTTAAGCGGCGGTTCCTGGCCCGATCGGTTAGATCGGCCATCGAGGACACGATCTGCCCCAAGCTCTTGTTCTGCGCCTCGCGGATCACGGGCACGATCAGGTTTTCTTCCACGCTCGTGGCAATGCCCAGGTGAATGTCTTCCCACAGGATGATGTTGCCATCCGAGAGCGAAGCATTCAGATAGGGATGACGCGGCAGTACCGTAGCGACAGCCCGCACCAGAATCGCGGTATAAGACACGCGCTGCCCGGTCTGAATTTTAATCGGCTCCAGCACTCGTTCACGCAAGCGAATGGCCTCAGTCATGTCCACACGTAAAGACAAGTTGATATGCGGAGCGGTGAAAGCGCTATAGGTCATCCGTTCGGAGATGATCTTGCGCGCCCCGGTCACTGGCACGACCTGCTTCCGGCGGGCATCTGGCAATGGTATCGAGGCAGACGGAGCGACTGGCATCTGGACGGTGCGCGGCGCGGATCCGTTACCCTCTGACGCCGCCGCAGTCGCCACCAGCTCGATCGGGTGTGCGACGACCGGCTGTGATTTTTGATAAGACAATACATCGGCCTTGTGAATGCGACCGAGCGGCCCACGGCCCACGATCTGCTTCAGATCCACGCCCAGTTCGTGTGCGATACGCCGCGCCAGCGGAGTCGCTCGCACCTTGCCCGGCTCGGCCGCTTCAACCACGGCTGCCGCCAGATCGACAACTGTCGCGGTCTGCGCCACAGGCGGCGCGGAAGCCGCAACAACGGGTTGAGGCGCAGCCTTAGTCGGAAGCGCTTCGCCGGGAGCAAGGATATAAGCGATCACTTCCGTGACCGGGATCACGTCGTTGATTTTTGCATTGAGACCTGCCAGGATGCCGTCGCCCGGAGATTCGATCTCGATGTTTGCCTTATCAGTAGAAATGATGAAGAGGGGATCGCCCTTGTTGACGTGGTCGCCTTCCTTTTTAAGCCATTCGACAAAGGTGCCCGTCTCCATGACCATATCAACTTTGGGCATGATGACTTCGGTGGCCACGGCTACTTTCCCTCCTGCGCCAGCGAACGCGCCGCCGCGACAATATCCTCGACCTGCGGTACAGCAGCTCGCTCCAGTGTCCGGTTGTAAGGAATGGGGACATCCCGTCCAGCCAGGCGGCGAATGGGCGCATCGAGATAGTCGAACGCTTCGCTCGCGGCGATCACGGCGGCCAGTTCACCGCCAAACCCGCCGGTGATGGGCGCTTCGTGCGCGATCAACACGCGGCCCGTCTTGGAGACCGATCGGGCGATCGTCGCGGCATCGAGCGGTTTCAGGCAGCGCGGATCGACCACTTCGATCTCAATGCCTTCCTCGGCTAACTTCTCGGCCGCTTCGAGCGCGCGGGGCACCATGATCGAGTAAGCCACGATGGTCAGGTCACGACCTTCACGCTTGATTTCGGCCGACTGAAGCGGAATGCTGTACGGTTCTTCCGGCACCGGCCCCTTCATCCGATAGAGCAGCTTGTGCTCCATGAAGAGCACCGGGTTATTATCTCGAATGGCCGTGATGAGCATGCCTTTGGCATCGTACGGACTGGACGGTGCGACCACCTTAATACCAGGCACGTTTACAAACCAGGCTTCCAGGCTCTGTGAATGCTGCGCGGCTGCGCCGGTGCCCGATCCCGACGGGGCGCGAATCACCATCGGGATGCTGCACTTGCCGCCAAACATGAAGCGCATCTTGGCTGCCGCGTTAACCAATTGATTCATCGAAATCGTGAGGAAATCCATGAACATGATTTCCATGATCGGCCGCATGCCCATTAAGGCGGCGCCCGTCGCCGCGCCGGCAATGGCCGCTTCCGAGATGGGGGTATCGCGAACGCGCTCCGCCCCGAACTCTTCGAGCATGCCTTTGCTGACGCCAAATGCGCCGCCATAGGTGCCAACATCCTCGCCGATGAGGAAGACCTCTTTATCCAGGCGCATTTCCTGAACCATGGCTTCGCGCACGGCTTCCAGATAAGTGATTTCACGTGTGGTGTTCGCAGTCATGGCGCATAGACCTCGGCTTCCATATTTTCCGGCGACGGTTCCGGGAAGGTCAACGCTTCCTCAGCCGCCCGATCAATCGCGGACTTGGCGGCCTGATCGATGTCTTCGACTTCGTCGCGCGTCATCACGCCCCCATCGACCAGGACTTGCTTGAAACGCCGAATGGGACACTTGTGTTTCCATTCGTCGATTTCCTGCGGCGTCCGGTACAGGTTGCGATCGCTCTTGGAATGTCCGCGCCAGCGGTAACTCATTAAGTCGATCAGCGAGGGACCCTGTCCGGAGCGGGCGTGCTCATCGGCCGCCAGCACCGCCTCATACACCGCCAGCACATCATTGCCGTCCACCGACTGACCGGGGATACCGTAGCTAGCAGCGCGCTCGGAAATATGCTGGATGTTCATGACTTTAGTCACGTGCATCGACATGCCATACTGATTGTTATCGCAGATAAATACCACCGGCAGCTTCCACGTCGAAGCCATATTCAACGACTCGTGGAACTCCCCTTCGTTCGTGGCCCCGTCGCCAAAGTAGGACAAAAGGATCTGCTCCGAGCGGCGCATTTGCAGCGCCAGCGCGATGCCCACCGCCGTGGGAATTCCGCCGCCGACGACACCGGTGGCGCCCAGATTGCCGCCCGGGATGTCGGCAATGTGCATCGAGCCGCCGCGCCCACGGCAATAGCCCGGCTCCTTGCCCAGAAACTCAGCCATCATGGTCGTGAGGTTGGCGCCTTTGGCAATCGTGTGGCCGTGGCCGCGATGATGATGGATGATCAAGTCATCGGGTCGCAGTGTGGCGATGCTGCCGACTGAGGCCGCTTCTTGCCCAATCGACAGGTGCATGGTGCCATGCACCTGCCCGCGTATATACAGATCCTCTGCTTTTTCTTCAAAGTAACGAATCTCGCACATCCGTTGCAGCATCCAGGCTAACTTTTCACGCGGCAATTCATTAAGCAAATGCTGACTGCTGGACGGAGCAACCGTCTCAACCTCAGGCGTAACTACGGTCATCTTATCCTCCAAATTATTCCGTGGCCCTGTTCAGCGTTGTGTACACGCACAGCGCGTCAGCAGAGGCGGCTCCCACGCCGCCGGACACGCGG
>JAUQXD010000610.1 GCA_030834835.1 Thermoflexales bacterium
ATCAAGTGCGGCGAATTATAGCAGGGTGAGAGTAGTTGGCAACTGTACCCGGTTCAGGTCACCCCGTGCCTACCGACTGGGTCTTGTGGCGCGGTTTGATGCGCGCAAGCTCCTGGCGTTCGGTGTGCCAGGCGTGATACAAGTCCCACCGGAGTTGCAGATTCAGCCAAAAATCGGGCGACATGCCAAAGAACTTGCTCAGGCGCAAGGCCACGCCAGGCGTGACACTGCGCCGGCGGTTGACAATCTCATTAAGCCGTTGATAGGGCACGTGAATAGCGTCGGCCAATTCGCGCTGGCTGAGGCTTAACGGCGTCAGGAATTCTTCGAGCAGCATTTCGCCTGGATGTGTAGACGTGCGATGAGTGGGAATTCGGACCATGTTTGCCAAGTAGTATTAGCTCACTGGATTGAACAATGTTGCGTCTGAAATCTTCGACTCTAGGACCCGGATAATTTCCTCCAACTCAACTTTAGGGCTGGCCTGTAAACCTAACGACTCGGCAATGCCATTGGCGTCGGTGCTGAGCCGAGTCGTCAATTCTAATTGAAACAACTGATTGTCGGTTGCGGCAAGCCGATAAGCATGAAGGTGCATCGGGTCGCTCAACAAGGCATGGTTCAAATGATCAAACTTGAATGCCTTCTGCATATAGGCCAGGAAGGAGTCTTGAATGACCAATGCCAGATGTTTGTGGATACTCTCGAACGTCTGCACTTTGTGATGGAGTTGAACCAGAGTGGTTTTGGCGGTCATTTTCCAGTTCATGCCGAAACTCTTGTCGCTCGCTGAATCACCGGGCTTAACGCGCAGGCCGTGTTTTTTGAGAAATCGTTGCCGTTCAGGCCAGACGGTGCCGGTGGTGTCCAATGTTTGCAATTCAATGCCGACAAAGTCTTTCGCTTTTTTGTTTCGTGCCGAGACAAGGAAATAATCGACGCTGCCGCCTGGCAGCGTAATTTCCGACACGATGTGCAGCTGGTTGCCCGGCTCGTGGCCGGTGAGCAAGTGCAGACAATCAGTGAAAACTTGACGGCGATCTAACAGACGATGAGGACAAATGATCACGGGTTGGGCCGGGCGGCCATAAGCCACTGTACACGACCCAATGGTCTGTGCGGGAGTGCTTTTTCGGACCTTGACGCACTTGCGCCCAAGGTAAGGGCATATTTGATTGGTTGCGATTGTCTGCCAATTGATTGACTCGGTGAGCGTGGTCGCAAGACCATACAGTTCAAGCACTTTGCTCATAACAACCGCCAGCACCTTTCTTCGGTGATTTGGAGATAGTGTTCAGAGACATCAATGCCAATCGACTTGCGATTCAACGATTGCGCAACAAACAGCGTCGTGCCCGTGCCGCAGAATGGATCAATGACAATCCCATCCGGCGGGCAGGTTGCCAGAATGGGAATCTTACACAGGTCTTCGGGATACGGCGCAAAATGACCATTGCGCTGCTGAGTATCTTCAGGCAGAATTTCCCACACATCGCCCGGCTTGCTGCCTTTGGGGTGATACTTAAGAAAGTAAAAGCCTTTGTCGTTGAGTTCTTTCGCGCGGCCTGAGACAAGCGCGGAGTCGGAGTGGGTGGCCCGCTGTTGACCGCGAATGATCATCCTGAAATCGGCAATTTCGCCGCGCGCGACCTGGCCTAACATCTGATCGAGCGCCGCTAACGCGGCCTGTCGTTCGGTCTCCGTAAGAGCCGTGGAAAGTTCAAGCTGGCGCTTGTAGCGAACGCCGCTGACCCCGGTCGCGGAGACAATCGCACCATTGACAATCTTTGATTTGCGCGGGTTGGCGCGAATGGCGTCGGCGTCATAGTAATAGCCGGTCGCGTTTTTTACGAAATGAAAGATGGGTTCGTGGATGTTGCCCAATCGATCGGTGGTGTTGTCGAGGCCGCCTTTGATTTTGTTCCAGACAACGCTGTTGCGCAAAATCCAGCCCTGCTCGTCAATCAACGCAAACGCCACTCGCCACGGCAAGCCCAACAGATGTTTGTTGAAGTAGGTGTCGCCCAGGTTGAGCCAGCAGGAGCCAGTTGGTTTTAAGACCCGCTTGACCTGGGCAAAAATGGCCGCCAGATTCGCCACAAATTCAGTGTGAGTAGACTCAAGGCCGATGCCGCCGTTGGCATATTCACGTTTGCCCCAATAGGGCGGGCTGGTCATGCAGAAATCAATGGCGTCATCTGGCAGGTCGCGGAGTACAGCTAGCGCATCGCCCAGCATCAGCAGCGGAGTGGCGCTCTCGCCGCGGGCATAGGTGTCAAAGTGTTGATGGAAATCGGAGCGAACGATGGTCATGGTCAAATCGGGCTACATCTGGTTTTGACCATGATACCACGACTGCGGTTGGCTGTGCGTATCACTTTAGCCTTGATGATGCCCCACAGGTCATACATCAAGCGCGCACGGCTTCAAACGTAACCGTGAACGCCGTGCCTTTACTTGGCGTGGAAGTCACCGTCAGCGTGCCGCCGTGCGCCTCCACGATGGCTTTGGCGATGGCGAGGCCCAGCCCGGACGAATCATCATTGTCGCGCTGGCGGGCTTTGTCGGTGCGGTAGAAGCGATCGAAGATGAAGGGCAGATCGTCGGGATCGATGCCGCTGCCGGTGTCGCTGACGATCAACTGGACGTGTTGATCGATCGCTTTCGCCGCCAGGACGATCTCGCCTGTGGTCGTGTGATGCAGCGCATTGGACACGAGGTTATTGAGGACTTGCGTCAACCGATCGGTATCGACCGAGATGGAGGGCAGATCGCCGACGGGTGCATCGACACGCAGGGTCACGCCCTGCTGCTGGGCCTGCACGATGTAGGCCAGGCCGGTGCGCTCCAGCAGCGCCAGCGGATCGACGGCGCGGCGGTTCAGCGACAATTCACCCGCATCGGCCAGCGACAGCATGCGCAGATCGTCGACGAGGCGCTGCAAGTGGATGACCTCGCCGTGCATGATGCCGTACAACTTAGCCGAGCCTTGCAGGCGATCGTCCTTCAAGCCTTCGGTGTAACCACGCAAACTGCTCAACGGTGTGCGCAGGTCGTGCGCCAGGTCGGCCGTCATCTGCTTGCGGAGTTGAGAGGCACGCGCCAGATCGGCGCTCATGTGATTGAACGAGGTCGCCAGTTCACCCAACTCGTCGCGCGAGCGGACGTTGACGCGCTGATCGAGCTGGCCGCTCGCCATCGCTTTGGTGGCCGCGGTCAGTTCGCGCACGGGCTGCGTCAGGGTGCGTGCCAGCAGGCCGCCCACGATGACGGCCAGCAGGGCGGCGATCAAGACGCTCGTGAAAATGGCCGACGCCA
>JAUQXD010000611.1 GCA_030834835.1 Thermoflexales bacterium
ATGCCAATAGCCAGACCCTGGGCAGCCTGCGCAACAATCGGAACCGGTACAGCCGCCAGGGCAGTCTCCAAACCGCCGGACAGGCTCACCGCGGCGGTGGCTGAGGCGAGAAACCCCAGTAACGTTACGCCGATCTGAACGGTCGCCAGAAAGCGGTTGGAATCATCGGCCAGCCGATACAGCACTTCAGCGGTCTGGTTGCCGTTCTCGATAAGCTGTTTCAGACGCAGCTTGGGTACGCTGATTACGGCGATTTCTGACGCGGAGAAAAAAGCGTTCAGCACGACCAGCACAGCGAGGAAAATCAGTTCAGCAGAGATGTTTGTGTCCATAGACAACGACTAATGCGTACCCCGTAATGCGTAACAATCAATTACGCAGTACGCATTACGCATTATGCTTTGGTCTGGCTGGCACGCCGTACACCAATTCACCATCGGCCACGTCGCGCGTCACCACGGAACCCGCGCCCGTTTTGGCGTGTGCGCCGATCTTGACAGGCGCGACCAGCATGGTGTCGCTGCCGATGAACGTGCCTTCACCGATCTCGGTCTTGTGTTTCTTCACGCCGTCATAGTTGCACGTGATCGTGCCCGCGCCGATGTTCACATCTGCGCCGATATTGGCATTGCCCAGATAACTGAAGTGGCCTTGCTTGGTGCCCGGCCCCAGGCGACTGTCTTTCACTTCGGCGAAGTTGCCGATGTGCACGCCTTCGCTCAAATAGGCGCCCTTGCGCATATGTGAGAACGGCCCCATATCGACGTGATCTTCCAACACCGCGCCTTCCACCATCGACGCCACGATTTCACACGCGTTGCCGATCGTGGAATCATGGATGATCGTATTCGGCCCGATCGCACACTCGCGCCCGATGGCTGTTTTGCCGTGCAAGTGCGTGTTGGGATAGACGACCGTATCCGCGCCGATGACGACCCTCGCTGCGATGTAAGTGGTCGCCGGATCGATCAGCGTCACGCCGTTGAGCATGTGCCGCGTGTTGATGCGTTCGCGCATCAATCGCTCGGCCTGCGCCAGCTGCGCCCGATCGTTGATGCCCAACACTTCGTTTTCGTCGCAGTCGGCATGGGCAACTACCGCGCCTTCACGCGCTGCGAGGCTGACCAGATCAGTCAAATACAACTCGCCGTGGCCGGGTCGCGGCGTCAGCCGATCGAGATGGGAGAGCAGCCAATCGGTTTTGTAGCAAAAGATGCCGGAGTTGACTTCGCGAAGCGCGCGTTGTTCAGGCGTCGCTTCCGTGTACTCCACGCTATCGACGATGCGCTGTTGATCGTCGCGGATGATACGACCGTATAACGCCGGATCAGCCGGTTGGAACGTAATCAGACTCACCGCCGCAGCCGATTGAACGTGCGCGGCGATCAGGCGGCGCAGCGTGTCTGCCGTAATGAGCGGCGTGTCGCCGTACAACACCACGACCAGTTCGCTGGCCGGATCGATCTGATCGCGCGCGCACAGCACGGCATGACCGGTGCCCAGCTGCGGCGACTGCAAAGCGTAATCGACCGACTCGCCGATGGTCTGCTTAACGTCATCCGCCCCGTGGCCGATCACCACGATCGGGCGCAGGGAGCCGATCGAGTTGGCGACTTCGATCGCGTAACGCACCATCGGCTGCCCGGCGATTTCGTGCAGCACCTTGGGCCGCGCCGACTTCATCCGCGTGCCCTGCCCCGCCGCCAGGATCACGCATTGCACCTTGTTCATTGTTACTTGTTCATTGTTCATTGCTCAATGTCCAATCGAGAGCCGCTCGATCAGCCGCTCGGGCAGTTTGAACTGCCGCATGCGCGCCTGGGTCTCCTCAAACGGATAGCGCACGCGCCGGAAAGTCCACTCGCCCGTGTCGAGATCGAGCAGCGCATAGCACGCATCGGGATCGCCGTCGCGCGGCTGGCCCACGCTGCCCGGGTTGATGATCCAGCGGCCGGTGTTGATCTTGATGCGCTCGTTCCAGTGCGGCGCGACCTGGATGCACATGCGCTCCAGACCGTTCGCCCGGAAGAAAGCCACCGGCCAGTGCGTATGCCCGACCAGACACACGTTCGTTTTGAACATATTGAAATTCTGCTCGGCGGCCAGCGGATCGAGGATGTACTCTTCGATGGGCTGGCTGGGGCTGCCGTGTGCCAGCGTGTAGCCGTCTTCGACCAGCAGCGACGGCAGCGACTCCAGAAACGCCTTGCTTTCAGGCATCAACGCGAGGCGGGTCCACACGACGGCCGCGCGCGCTTCACGATTAAAGTAGCCCAGATCGAGTTTGCCGATGACGGCCCAATCATGATTGCCGGCCAGCGTGGTCAGCGGAAACTCGCGCAGCCGGGTGATGCATTCATTGGGAAACGGACCGTAACCGGTGATGTCGCCCAGACACCAGATGCGATCGAAGGGGGCGGCGTCCGCCAACACGGCATTCAGCGCCGGCAGGTTGGCGTGGACATCGGAGATGACAAGATAACGCATGATAGGTTGATGAATGGCCTTTGCTGGAATTGAAAAAGTGTAACACGATTCAGCAGGTTTGACCAGCAATTCTGAGGGCAGCGGCAAATCGCGCTATACTTGGCGCATGACAACGCTTATTTCTCAACTCAAACGACTTGCCGGGGTGATGACGCTGGTGCTGATGTCGGGCCTTGGCGTGCGCTGGGCGCTGGCGCAGGCCGTCGGCGATAGTAACACGCCACCGGCCATCTCGCGCCCGATCGTGACCGCGCCGCTGACCGAAACCGCCACTTATACCGCTTATCTGCCGTTCATCAGCCATGGTGAAGTCACCCTGACTGAATTCCGCGCCTTGTGGGTCACTCGCTTCGATTGGACTTTCTTCGGACGGCCGGTCACCACCACCGATCTCGATGCCATCGTCGACAACGCGGCGTCTGCCCATTTTAACGCGCTGCTCTTTCAGATTCGCGGCACGGGCGACGCCTTCTATTCATCCACGCTTGAGCCGTGGGCGTCACGCCTGTCCGGTCAAACGACCAAGACCCTCGGCGTCGATCCTGGTTGGGACCCGCTCGCGTACATGATCACGCGCGCCCACGCCAGCGGCCTGCAACTTCACGCCTACCTGAACGTCTATCCGACGTGGTTGTGTGACAGCATCGGGCCGACAAAGACCACTGTGCTTCATCCGTTCTGGCAATGGACTTACCAGTCGGACATCTTCGCCTGGCGCGAATGGCAAAACGGCAATCCACCGCTGCCGATGAATTTGATCCCGGCCGCTCAAGGCGGCCGGTGCAGCACCGATGGCTACCTGTGGGCCAGCCCCGCCAGCCCGATCGTTCAGTCGCACATCGTGTCGGTCGCGGTTGATCTCGCCACGCGCTACGATCTGGATGGACTGCACCTCGATCTGGTGCGCTACTCCAGTTCCAACTACTCATCCGATCCGGCGACGATGCAAGCCTTCACGGATGCGCTGGCGATCTCGCCCACGCTGGTCTTTACCACGTGGCGGCCGCAATTCCAACGCGATCAAGTCAGCGGCCTCGTCGCCCGCATTTACTCGGCGACGACGGCCATCAAGCCCGAGCTCTTGCTCAGCGCCGCTGTGTGGCCCAACTACTCCGATGGCTACCACGGCTTCTTCCAGGCATCCAAAGATTGGCTGGCTGGCGGCTACATGGACGCCAACATGCCGATGCTCTATACCAGCGACATCCTGAATGATCTACCGAAGTGGATCACGCGCACGCAGGGCTTCATCGACGACGCGCAGGGCCGCTGGATCATTCCCGGCATCAGCGGTGCATACACCGAGACGACGCCACTGTTCGATCGGATTGCCGCAGCCCGATCGCTGGGTGCGCCCGGCGTGGCGATCTTTTCGTACAGCGCGCTCAACGCCAGTCACTATTGGGATGATCTCGCCAACGGGCCGTTCGCCGTGCCGGCGATAGTGCCAAAGCCTGGTTGGAAGCCTTAAACGTGGTGCGTGTTACGTGTTGCGTAACCTGTTTTCACGCACTACGCAACACGCAAAACGAGCCGCTTCGATCATCGAGGCGGCTCGTTATTTTCTAGCGTGGCCCGCTTACTGCTTCTTATACTTTATATCATCCGTCGTGCCGCCGCCGGTCTTCACCGCGCGCAGCTGCGTAAACGACTCCATCGAGATCGTCAGCGTGCGCCCGTTCGGGAAGTTGACGACCACCGGCTCGGCGCTGAAGGTGACGATCACATCGCCCCAGTTGCAGTTGGTCGGCGAGCATTTGCCTTCGGCATGCACCCGCAGCTGTGTGGCGTTTTGTTTAGTGATGTTGATCACCACCACGCCGTTCCAATTGGAATTTTCCGGCACCCAGTCGCCCACATAGTCGTCGATGCTGTTGCCGGCGAACGCGATGATCAGGCCGGGATTGATCAGCACCGGCGGCTGGAAGACCAGTGTCCCGATCGGCTTCACGGTGCCGGGCGGTTTGGGCGTGTTGGTTGGCGTCGGCGTGTTAGTCGGTGTATTGGTCGGGGTCGGCGTGATCGTCGGTGTATTGGTCGGTTCCGGCGGGACGTCGGCCGGGCTGACGGTGGGGATGTCCAGAATCTTCACGTTGGCGCAGTTCACACTGCCGGCGGGAATCCAGCCTTCTTTGTTGGCCTGCACGCGCAGCCATTCGCCTGTGCCGTTGCGGCTGACCGGCGAGACTGTACCCCCGGCTGGTAACGTGTCGATCACACGATATTTCTCCGACGGGCCTTCGCGCATGTCCGCGCTACTGATCATCACACAGCCCGCCGATGAGACGCTGATCGTGATCGACTGCTCCACCGTTCCGGCTTCGTTGGTCGCGACCAGTTTGTAGACTTTGTTAGCGGCTGGCGGATCGATCTGGGCGCTGCCCGTCGCGCCGCCCGCCCCCGGCACGCCTTCGATGCTCACGCTGGTCGCGCCCGCCACGGTCCAGCTCAACGTCACTTTGCCGGGTTGGCCCGCCACCACCACTTGCGGATCGGACGTGAAGCTTTGCACCACAGGCGGGCTGTTCTTCAACTTCACCGTGATTGATTTCTCGACCGAGCCGCCCAGATTGTTCGTTGCCTTCAGTGTAAAGTTGGTGCTCTGCTCCACATTGAGCGTTTTGACGCCGCTCTTTTGCAGCGTCTCTTGCACCGGCGCGATCAGTTCCACTTTCTCGGCATTGCTCACGTCCCACGTCAACGCGATCGTGCCGCCCTTCTCGATCTCGGCCGGCGTGACGTTAAACACATTGATCACCGGCTTGACGTTGACCGGGCACAACGGCAAATTCGAGCCAAGCGTGCCGCACACCTGCGTGTAGGCCCAGGCGCTGCCCACGCACACACACAACGTCATCAGCAACACCAGCGGAATCAGCCACACCGGAATCGGCGGGCGGATGATCAACTGGCCGGTGGCCTTCGTTTCCGCCGCCGTCGGATCGAGTGGTGTGGCGACGATGTTGAACGAACGCGTCTCACGTGTGCCGACTCTGGGCTTGATCTTCGGCGCGACGTGCAGCGCAATCGCGCCCGATTGGCCCGGCTGCAGCGACACGCCGTCCTGCCCGAACTGATACGTCAAGGCCTGTTCGTCATCGCTGCCGTGAAAACGATAGGCCGTGGGCGCATTGCCCTGATTCTGTACCATCAGTTGATAATCGCGCGTGCTGCGCTGCGGATTCAGATTAAACGAAAACCCCTGAAACGGCAGCACTTTCAGCGTGCCGTTGGCGTTGGCGCCGGTGCGATACTCGCGCGAGATCACGCTGACGATGAAGGCGTGATCGGTGGCAGTGGCATCGGGCCGGCGGGGCGGCGCAAACGTGATCGTGACCGTTTCCTGCGCGTTGGGCAGCAGCGGCACACGCTCTTTGGTGATGCGCACCCACTCGATCGGGACCCCCGACACCTTGATGATCAATTCGTCGACCACCGTGCCGCGATTTTGGATCGTCAAGTTCGCCGTCGTCACGGTGCCCGGCGCGACGGGCTGCGTCGGCCCGACCAGCGAGATGCTGACCGGCGGCCCATCAGGCGCGGCAGCAGGCGCGACGGTTTCGATTCTAGGTTTGGCAAAGGCCTGTGTCGCCTCGACCACTGGCGCGGGCGTGTAGCGAATCTCCACGTCGCCCAGCCGCACGATTTGATCTTCGGGCACCAGGCTGGGCGTGTTGGCCGTCAACCGCTGACTGCCGATGAACGTGCCATTGGCCGAGCCTAAGTCTTCAATCAGCAACTTGCCCGATTCAACACTGAGCCGCGCATGCCGCCGCGACACCGACGTATCTTCGACGATCAACTCGTTGCCCTGCGCGCGGCCCACTGACACACTCGGTTGATCGAGCGGATAATCGCGCGTTTTGCCATCCGGCAATTTGATGTGCAGTGTTCCGAATTTCATAGTGAGCACCTTGGGATAGGAGTTGGTGCAGTAGTAGATAGTAAATTGGTAAATTGGTAGATTAGTCTGCTCCTGCTCGATCGCTAGTCGACCGATCACTAATTTACTAATGTACCAGCTTACTAATCCACTAACTCAGTTTAGCACAAGATTAGTCCGGTGCAACGTCAAAGTAGGCGCTGAACGAATACTGGCCGGTGTTGCCTGCGCCGTCGGTGGCGCGCACAAACCACCGATAACCCCGCCCGCACTCCACGGGCACCCGCGCCGTCAGGCCGGCGGTGCTGCCGGCCACCACCGGCTCATACGCGCCATCTGAGTTC
>JAUQXD010000612.1 GCA_030834835.1 Thermoflexales bacterium
CATGGCCCGGCAGCTATGCCCTACCGCGACAAATCAGCACGGTAGGGCGCCTACCGCGATAAATCAGCATGGTCGGCCAGCGCCTACCGCGACAAAAACGCGCGGTCATCCTGAGGTAGTTGATGTTGTTGTTGTTGATCAAGAGAAAGATACCGATCAAACCTTTGCCGATGACGCGGTCTTCGCGCATTTCGCCGCCCGGCAGGGTCGCCCGTCGTCACCGACCGGCCGCGACCGCCAGGCCGTCAACGAACTCCGCGAGGCCGGCTACTCGCTGACCGAAATTCTGGCCGGCATCGATCTGGCCTTCGACCGGGGTGATCAGCCCAAACGCTTCGCCTACTGCGTCCGCATCGTTCAGGACACGCCGCCCGCCCGCTTGCCCGCTACCCCTGAACTGCCGGCTGAGTCTGATCACGCCCTGACGCCGCTCACAATTCCGGCTGATCTCGCCGCAGCCGTCGAGGTCTACCGGAGCACGGGCAAAGAACTGCGTCCCGCTGTGGTGGCCCGCCTGCGACTTCTAGCCGACGAGTGTGATGCGGCCGCCCGCCAGCATGCCTCGACTGGGCCTTACTGGCTGGCGCAAGCGCTGCAACGCGGCCTGGGTGTCGCGGATGATTTGCTGCTGTATGCGCAGGGTGTCCTGCGTAACTGGATCGCGTCCGGCCCGACAGGGGCGCGCGCCGCACCACGTTTGGCACCGCCGAACAGTGCTGCGCCCGTCAGCCCGCCCAAACGGGACTGGGATTCGGAATAGGGAGGTCGTCGATGAAAGCCGAACAAATCTGGCAGGCCGCGCTGGGCGAACTGCAAATGCAGATGACGAAGGCCACGTTCGATACGTGGCTCAAGCGCACGGCCGTCCTGTCCTGCGCTGACCACGAACTGGTGATTGCCTGTCCCAATCAGTATACGCAGGAGTGGCTGGAAAATCGCCTGAAGACGACGATTCAGCGCATCCTGTTCGGCATCACCGGCCAATTGATGCGCGCCCGATTTGAGGTCTGGCGACCGATCGAACCGGCCACAGACCGAGATGAACCGAGCGAGTCCGCCGATCCCGGCGAACTGCCTGATCGTTCAGAACGCGTATCGATCGACTGGGCCGACCTCGGTATCCCGTCGAAGTTCATCTGCGAATCACTGGCCACCCTTGATTGGACTTGGCCGACACTGCAAGCCTCGGGCCTGCGCGACTACGTCGATCACGCATTGGACTACTGGCGGGCCGGGCTCGGCTTGATGCTCATCGGCCCGGTGGGCAATGGCAAAACCCATCTCGTGATGGGGCTGGCTAAATATGCGGTCGAACACGATTGGACAATCGCCGTTACCAGCGCAGCCCGGTATCTCGATGACCTGCGCGGCTCGTATGCCGCAGTGCGCGCCGGCCAGCGAGCCGACGCCGACCGGATCATGCAGCGCCCGACGGACGTCGATCTGCTGGTCATCGACGATCTGCGCGTGACGGATTGGACGCCGTGGTGCCGCATTCAGTTCTTCACATTGATTAACCGCTGCTGGGAGAACGAGGTCCCGCTGCTGATCACCAGCAATCACCCGCTGAATGATCTGGCCGATCGCGCGGGGCAGATTGGCCTGGACGAGGCCACCCTCTCCCGTCTCACAGGCTCGACCGTCCGCATAACATTGAGCGGCCCCGATTACCGGCTCGAACGCAAACGGCGCGTGCTCACGACCTTGCGGTCAACCGCGTCGTCACGAATCGCGGTCGGAGCCTGACTGATACGGCCCTGTTTATTGGCAAGGAGATTTCACCATGAATGCGATGGAGGCTTTCTCAAGATTTGATCAAGACCTGGCGCGCCAAAGCAAGAGCGCCCTCACCCGGCATGGCTACGGGGCTGATCTGCGCGACTATGCGCGCTGGGTGCAAACCACTTACGGCGAAGCGTTTGACCCGGGCGGCATCATGGCCGACGATGTGCGTCTGTATCGCGCACACTTGCTGACTGTCCGCTACGCCAAGCCGGCCACGATCAACCGCCGGCTGGCCGCCCTGTCGATGTTTTGCCGCTGGGCAGTGCAGTACGATCTGTTGCGCGATGATCCCACCGCCGGCATTCCAGCGGCGCAACAAGCCCGCTCAGCGCCCAAAGCGTTGAATCGCAATGATCTCAATCGACTGCTGCGCAAGGTGAAACAGTCCGGCAACCCGCTGTACATTGCCGTCATTCTGACGCTGGCTAGGGCCTGCGGGTCGGTGAGTTGGTCGCGCTGGACACGGCGGATGTGGAGATCAATGAGCGGTCGGGCAAAGTGCGGGTGCGCCAGGGCAAAGGCAGCCGTTATCGCGAAGTGCCACTCAATACCGAAGTGC
>JAUQXD010000613.1 GCA_030834835.1 Thermoflexales bacterium
GGCTTTGGGTTTCTGTTGACGCGAATTCATTCGCCGGCCTTGATCTGCTCACGCGCTAATTTTTCCGCGCGTTGAGATTCAGCGGGGCGGACTTCATCTTTGAGGACATGCCACTGCACAGAGCGATTGCTCGACGCGGCGACGATGGCCTGCCAGAGTTCACGATGCTTCACAGGCTGATCGTCTTTGGTGCGCCAGTTGCGCGCGGCCCAATTCTTGACCCACTGCTGCGCGCCTTGTGCCACGTAATCAGACGGGGTGTAGAGATGCACGGTTCGATCGGCGGGGGCGGCTTCCAATCCACGTCGCGCGGCCAGTAAATGCAATCGATTAGCCGAGGTTATGACTTCGTATTCGCCAAGTTCCTGTGTCTGATCATCCTGCCGAATGATCACCGCCCAGCCGCCCGGTCCGGTTTGACCTCGGCACGAGACGCCCGTAAACACGTGCACCGCGGATTGATCATCCAACGGCAGCGTAGAGCGTGGAATCATGCTCACCGCCAGTTGATCGACGCGCTCATTCAGCGGATCGCCCGCGTGACCCTTGACCCAGTGCCACTCGATCTCATGGCGCTGAATAGCCTCGTCCAGCGCCATCCACAAATCCTGATTCGCCACCGCTTTCTTATCGGTAGTCTGCCAGCCCTTCGCCTTCCACCGCGCGATATAGTCGGTGATGCCCGTCTGCACGTAGCGCGAATCGGTGTGCAGCTGAACCTGGCACGGCTTCTTCAACGCCGTCAACGCCGCAATCACCGCCTGCAACTCCATGCGATTGTTGGTCGCGCGCGGTTCGGCTCCGGTCAGAACTTTCTCGCGATCGCCAAAGCGCAGCACCGCCGCCCAGCCGCCCGGACCGGGATTGGGATCGCACGCACCATCGGTGTAGATGAGGACTTCGGGGAGATCAGACATTCCAGGGGGATTTACTTGTCTGAGACGCCAGCGCCAATTTCCAGATGCGCCAGATCAATCAACGCACCAATTTGAAGCAAGAAATCCAGACCTACGATTCCGTCGATCTCAAAACCGTAATCCATCGCACCGATCTCGACTTCAAAATCACGGACTTCCAAATTATCCACGGCCAGGCGATCGATCTGTTTGGAATACACAAACTCCGCGCCACCCACGCCACGAATGCGGTGAACGATATCGGACATTTCATACTGCAAGCCAATTGCCAGCACGCTGTCGGCGGAAAATACGGTCCCGGCTGACCCCGTGTCGAGTAGCGCTTTCTCGATTTGAAGCGATTGCCCTCGATAAGTAAGCGACACTGTGATGTAGGGCAAACCGTCTTCCACGCGAATTTTCACGCCAGCCCCCGGATACCCAGCCAGCGTCGTTCGGTAATATCCAACACCGCCCGGTCAGTGTGAAAAACGTACAGCTCACGATCAGGCGCTTCGTGGTGCAATTGAGTGTAGTTGCGCATGGCGGTCACGGAATCGGAGAATGCGCCGACCACGGCGAGCTGATCGAGTATGCGCTTGTTGGCTTCAGAGTGCGCTTTGATCGCTTCGACCAGCAACCATTGCTGCGGATAATGTTGACGAATGTCTTCCCACTGCATGTCGCGACTCCTTTACTTCAAACCGATCACTTCCCACACCGCTTCCGGCACCGCGCGGCCTTTCACTTGCAGCGGCGGCAGTTCCAGCACCATGATCTGATCTTTCACCAGTTCATACGCGGCCAGGCTGATGAGGATTTGTCCGCCTTTCGCGTTCTCTTGCAGGCGCTTGGCATAGTTCACCGCGTCACCGATGGCCGTATAGTTGCGCTGTTTTTCGGTACCGATGTTGCCGACGACGGCCTCGCCCGCGTTGATGCCCACGCCAAAATTCAACTGGCGTTCGGCCCCAACCTGCGCGTGAAATTCGCCGATGGCTTGCTGCATCTTCAGCGCGGCTTTCACGGCGCGCAGCGTGTACTGCGTCTGATCGAGCGGCACGTTAAACAGGCCCATCACGGCATCGCCCATGAATTTATCCAGCACACCGTCAAACGCCAGCACTGAATCGGCCGCCATCGCCAGATACGAATTCAGCACTTCCACCAACTCTTCTGGCCCGAGTCGTTCGCTGAACGTAGTAAAGCCGCGAATATCCGCAAACAAAATCGAGAGAGGCTTGCGCACGCCGCCCAGCTTCAACTGCGACGGATCGCGCAGCAGCTGCTCCACCACGGCGGGCGGCGCATAGCGCATAAACGTCTCTTTGATGAAGCGCTGATCCGCTTCCAGCCGCCGCTTCTCGGTCAAGTCGTCCAGCACAATCGCCACGCCCGACACGGTTTGATCCGCGCCGCCGCGCAGCGGCGCAAAATTCATGCTCAACTCTACGGCCCCGCGCAGCGGCAAATCGCGTTCCAGTTCACGCGCGATGACATTGTGCTGCTGCTTCACTTCGTCGATCCACGGCTGTAGATCGAGCGCGATGGGCAGCGTCTGCTGATACAACTGTTCAACCACTTGCTGATTAGACACGCCCAGAATGGTCTCGGCCGCCCGATTGAACATCGTCACCCGATCGTCCAGATCGGTGGTGATGACGCCGGACGTGATCGATTCAAACACGTTGTCCATCAGATCGCGCATCACCGTAATCGCGGCCAGCTGCTGGCGCACGCGATCGAACAGGCGCGCATTCTCGATCGCCAGCGCGGCCTGATTGGCAAACGCGGCCAGCATGTCGCGATCGCGCTCATTGAACAGGCCGGTCTTGATGCGGTTGTCGACATAGATCACACCCGTCACCTGATCACGCACCAGCATGGGCACACACAGGATGCTGCGCAGGCTGTAGGCCACCACGCTCTCCTGCGCAGCAAAGCGTGGATCGGCCTGCGCGTTCGTCGTCGCGATCGGGCGCCCATCGGCTGCCACCTGTTCCACGATCGTCCAGCTGACGGCGAACTCGCTGTGGCGCAGCGTCGCCCGATCGACATTGCGGGCGACACGCACATCCAGTTCCCCGGTCGTCTCATCCTTCAGCATCAGGAAACTGCGCTCGGCCCCGGTCAGTTGAATGATGCGATCCATCACCTGATTCAACACATCCGACAGTTCCAGCGTGGAATTAACAGCCTGACCGACTTCGTACAACGCCTGCAGCGCCTGGCGTTCGTGCGCCAGCGCATCAACCGCCGTCTGAAAGCGCGGCATCAGGCTCTGAATTTTCAGCAGCGTCTGCTGCGCTTTGATGACATCGGGCGCGGCGCTTAACCGCGTCAGCACGGCTGCCTGCTGATGCAGCTGCGCATTGAGTTCGATCAGCAGCGCCGACAGATCGCCCTGCGCAATGGCGGTGCGGAGCATCAAGGTTGAATCGGTCCCGCCAGACGACAGGGATTGTTTCATAGCCGATGTGAGTGAGGTCGGCGAGGTCATGGTGCCGCCTTGAAGGTGAGTTGCCGTCGATTATACAACAAAAAAACCTGTCGAGCTTATGGCTCGACAGGCTGATTGCGGCGGGAACTCCGACGGAAAATTCGGCGAAGCGAGGGCAGTGAACGAGGCAGGCGGCGCTTGAAGCCCGCCCACCACATTGGCCCGCGCAGACTATGCCAGGTGAGCTGCGCCTCCAACGGCTCCGGCTCGCCGCGTCCATAGCGCTCGTGCACGTACAGGTTCGCCACGCGCTCAATCGCGGGTTCGTTGTGCGGCATGATCTTGCTCAACGCCTGGGCCTGCTCATACGGCGTCTGCCACGGCGACAACTTCACCCGCAGCCAGCGCGCCATGCGCGCCATGCGCGCAAAGGCCCACTCGCCGCCGCGCTGCGCGCGTTTGCCGCTGCCGCGCGCTTCATAGATATACATCGCTGCTACAATCACCAGCACCACTACGACCAACGCAACAGCCCCGATGATCCACGGCCACGGTGAAGGTGCCTGCGCAGCTGGAACGTTGTCGGGCAGGTCTAGCGGGCTGGCCGGCCCTAGCAGCGGATCAAACTCCTCATCTTCCGGGATGCGGCTGCCGAATTGTCGTTCGCGATCTGCGGCATTCCGCTCGGCGTCAGACAGACCATTGGAAGTTGACGGTTGCAAGCGCACCAGTGAGGGTTGACTGGCGGTCGGTTCAAACTGCACCCAACCGTACTGCGGAAAATAGATCTCGGCCCAGGTGTGCGCGTTAAACTGAAAAACCTGATACACGCCGCGCGTTGAATCCAGTGTGCCCTGCGTGTAGCCGGTGGCGATGCGCGCCGGAATGCCCAGTGACCGCGCCATGACGGCCATCGCCGACGCGTAGTAATCGCAATAACCTTCCTTGACATCAAACAGCACGTAGTCCACCCCGTCAACGCCGGGCGACGGGGCCAGGATTTTCTCGTTGTACTTGATCTGCGTGCGCAGCCAGAATTCCAGCGCGCTGGCTTGATCAAACGAATTAGTCGCTCCGGCTTCAGTCACGATCTGCCGCGCTAACTGCTGCACTCGATCAGGCAGAGAGTTGGGCAGCTGCAAATAGCGCTGGCGAATGGAGGCCGGATAATCCGTGCCCGCACTGCGCAATTGCGCGATATTCGCCACGCTGGACAACGATGTAACCTGATAGGAATCGCCAGCGCTCAGGGGATTGATCACCGTCCACATCGAGACATCCGGCGCGCCGCTCGCGGCGACTCCCGCGGCCTCGATCGGATACGTTTCCACCCACGCGGCCCGATCGACCGCGGCCGCCTGGGGCGCGGCAAAGACCAAGGTGTTATTCGGAAAGAAGACGGTAAAGGTTTGCGTCACCAGGGACCGCTGATCAAATTGCCCCTCAAACGGCCGCTCGTTCGGATCAACGGCCAGGCGCGTCGTGTCGGAACTTTGAAAGGCCGTGCCCGTGTATTCATCATAAACCACGGCTTGCCAGTAGCGGGCTTCCGGCGCTTTCACTTCCATGACCAGTTCATTGCCCAGATTGCGCTGGCCCAACAAAGCGAGCGTGCGCCCAAAAGGATTGGCAAAGGCCATGCCATTCGGTTGCAGGCCACTGAACAGACGATTGAACGATTCTTCAATCGATCGGACGGGGCGACTCACCTGCCGCCACAGATCGCCGATCTGCGGCGCGCCCAACACAGTGGGCGCCACCGCCCCAAACAGCAGCGCCGCAATGGCAATGCTGGAGCCGATTTGCAGGAAGTCCCGTTTGATTTCGGGGTTATAGCGGACGCGGCTGAATTGCCAGCGTTCGGCCTGTTTCAGCGTGTACATGCGCGCGGCGTAGATCAGCACACAAAACAAATAGGCAATCACCAGCAAATACAGCGACTGCGGCCCGCCATAGTAGTAGGTGTTGATTAACAACGCGACGCCGGCCGGCGCCACGGCGCGCCACATGCGCGGCTGGCGGAACGTGTTCCACACCGCCAGATACGTGATCAACCAAAACGCGGCCCCCAAGAACAGCAAGAAGATCGTGTTGTCCGTGCCGACGCCGCCGCTGATCACGGCCTCGCCCCAGATGTAAATGTGCTCGCCCAATCGCACAATCATATGCCGCAGCGTATCGAGCGCCGTCCAGCCGTAGACCTTGTCCGGCATTTGATCCAGCGCGATGAGCGTCACCCAGATCACGCCATACGATACCATGATCAAGTGCGCGATCCGCGCTCGCCATGGCCGCGAGACAACGATCGTGCCCAGCGCCAGCGCCGCGACGACCGTCAGGCCCAGCAAGTCAAGGCGCGGCATCCACTCCGCCGACGCGATACTCCAGGCCGCGCTAAATACGACGCTGCCGATCAAGATCAGTGCGAGACGATCAATGGGATAATGACGACGATGAGTTGATTGAGTCATGGCCTGGCTGCCAGTTAGCTAAGAGGAAGACGACTGTTGTGCGTAAATACGCAGGCTGCGTCACAAAAGTTCATTTTGATTGTATCTGCTGCGGCGGCGGTCGTCAACGTGATGTAAGCAAGGGCATTGCTGTTTGCGACAATTGAGAGCGCTCCCAACAATCTCGTAGCCAAACCCTTAAAAATCCGATTTTGGCTATTGACTAGC
>JAUQXD010000614.1 GCA_030834835.1 Thermoflexales bacterium
GCAGCTTAATCTTGTCTAGGCCCTCATCCAGGGTTGAAGCAATACCCGGTGACGCCAGGCCAATGATCATAGCCGATCTCCCCATGAAAATGGACCTTCACCGCAAAAACGATCACCAGTCACCGGCATAATTCACGTCGAATGGTGCAGCCAGGCCGACAATTCTGGCGCGCCTGGGTTCGACCAGCTGCCGGATGTGCAGGTTGTCATGCGCCACCCACGACGCGAACATCTCGGCCGCCGAGATGGAGCCACCTTCATCGACATGTTCAGACTGCCAATTCGGCGCGGACAGGCTCTTGAGCCAGGCCAGCGATTTCTCACGCTCGGCCAGGAAGTTGTCCAGCATGTCAGGCAGAGCACGTTGATTATAGCCGCGCCCGATGATCCAACTGCCCGGATCGAAGGACGGCCATTCCTCGGTGGGGCGATGCAAGATCGAGTCGAGGTGAAAGCGGAAGCCCTCGCGCACGACGGCGGCGGCTGGTCTGCCGTCAGGCTGCCCACTTGTCTACCAACGGCGGTTGATAATCGTCGAACTTGTCCAGCAGCTTCCCGGGATCGTCGTCGATCAGCAACATGTCCCGATGTTCGGCCTTGATAAACTGCCGGGTCACCGCGTAATCGAGGAACTCAGCCAGGCGCTGATAGTATTGGTTCACATTCAATAAACCGCAGGGCTTGTGATGCAGGCCCAACTGTGACCAGGTGAGCACTTCGAAAAACTCCTCCAGCGTGCCAAAGCCACCGGGCAAGACGACGAAGCCGTCGGCCAGCTCAGCCATCAGCGCCTTGCGCTCATGCATCGAGTTGACAATCCGCAAATCAGCTAGACCCGTGTGAGCCACCTTATCGGCCAGGGACTGCGGGATGACGCCAATGACCTGCCCGCCCGCTTCGAGGACGCTGTTAGCCAGTTCACCCATCATACCGACTCGCGCGCCACCATAGATCAGGGTCAGGTGACGGGCCGCCAGAACGCGGCCCAGTTCCCTGGTGGCTTGAACATATTCGGGGTCTGCGCCAGGGTTGGAGCCACAGAACACACAGATTTGTTTCATAGCGTGTTTGGTATCCTTGAAAGTTTAGTGCGTGTCATGGGACAGGTTGCCGCCGGGTCAGGCCGGTTAATCGGTCAGCCAATCATACGGATAGGGCAACGGCACATCGCTGGCCTGATTGAGCCGCGCTAACTGCTCGTCGGACAAGCGCCACCCGATCGCGCCGAGGTTGTCCTCAAGGTGTGCCAGCGTTCGCACGCCGATGATGGGGGCGGTGATGCCCGGACGAGCCAGCACCCAATTGAGGGCGACCTGCGCGGGCGTCCGGCCGCTTTCCCCGGCGATAGCCACCAACGTATCGATCACGTCCCATGTCCGATCGGTGGCATATTTGGACCAGCGTTCGCCCCAGCCGTGCTTTTCGGCGTCTTCGACGCGGGTACCGATCGGCGGTGCGGACATCCCCCGGCGATATTTGCCGCTGAGCCATCCGCCGCGCAGGGGACTCCACGGGATGACGCCCACGCCTTCGGTGCGGCACACGGGCAGCAGTTCCCATTCGATCGCGCGGTCGAGCAGATTGTAGAGCGGCTGCAAGCAAACAAACGGTTCCCGGCCACGCGCGCGGCTAAGGTCGATGGCTTTTTGAAGCTGGTAGCCTTTGACATTACTCGCGCCCAGATACCGCACCTTGCCCGCGACCACGAGCGAGTTCAAGGCGTCGAGCGTTTCTTCGAGCGGCGTGGCCGTGTCCCATTCGTGAATCTGATAGAGGTCCACGTAGTCGGTGCCCAGCCGGCGCAGGCTGTGTTCCACGCCCGATAGGATGTGCTTGCGACTGAGGCCGACGTCATTGGGGCCTGGCCCGGTGCGAAATCGGACCTTGGTGGCGATGACAAACTCTTCGCGGCGCCTGTCCTTGAGCCAGCGACCCAGAATTTCTTCAGATGTGCCTTTGCCATACACATCGGCCGTGTCGATGAAGTTGCCGCCCGCTTCGACAAACCGATCCAGTATCTTGAAGCTGTCCTCTTCGGTCGTCTCGCGCCCGAACGTCATCGCGCCCAGACAGAGTTCGCTGACCCGCAGGCCGGTGCGGCCCATTTGACGGTAGTCCATGTCTGACTCCTGATCTGATCTTGAAAACCGTTGACGGCTGAAGCCGCCAACTTTTAATTTGATTGTATCGTCACGGCCGCCGGAACGTCAAGCCGGTGGACTTAAACACATCAGCCGCCGAGGGCGCTCACCACAGGTGAGATTTCCTCGACGGCTGGCACGAGCAAAAGCGCGTTATTCCCACTGGCTCCCAGTCTCGACCTAGAACCCCATGTCGGGCCACCGCAGTCCGAGCAGTGCCGCCAGAATCGCCAGATCGATGAGCAGGCCAACCCCGCCCTTGGCATCCAGCTGCTGCACTCTGCCATCCCAGAGCAGGCCGAT
>JAUQXD010000615.1 GCA_030834835.1 Thermoflexales bacterium
TGCACGTCTCGCAAAGCGATGTGCAAGTGATCGCACCGTATGTGGGCGGCGGCTTCGGCTGCAAGGCGGGCCTCAGCATGGAAGCGCTGACGGTCTGCATCGCGACGAAAGTACCGGGGCGTCCGGTGAAACTGCGCCTCACGCGCGAAGAAGAATTCTTTACCGCGTTCGTGCGGCAGGGCGTCGTGGCGCACTTCAAGATGGGCTGCGACAAAAACGGCAAGCTCGTCGCCGTGGAAAACAAATACTACTGGGATGCGGGCGCGTACACCGAGTACGGCGTCAACATCACGCGCGCGTCGGGCTACAGCGGCAGCGGGCCGTACCTCGTGCCGAACCTCAAGATCGACAGCCGCTGCGTGTACACCAATCATCCCGTTGGCGGACCGATGCGGGGCTTCGGCATGCCGGAGATGCACTCGGGCTTGGAACAGTGTATCGATGAGTTGGCACAAGCGATCGGGATGGATGAGGTTGAATTCAGAAAGATCAACTGCGTGAAAGACGGCGACATCATCCTCACCGGAATGAAGATGCACCCGATCGGTTTATCACAGTGCATCGAGAAGGCCGCTGAAGCGATCGAGTGGGGGAAGAAACGCGCGCCATCGGCTCCCAATAAGAAACGCGGCAAGGGTATCGCCATCATGTGGAAAGCGCCTGCGATGCCGCCCAACGCCGGATCGAGCGCGTGGGTGGAACTGGCCGAAGACGGCCACGTGACCGTGGGGATCGGCGGACAAGAGATCGGGCAAGGGACGTTCACCGTGATGGCGCAGATGGCAGCGGGCGCGCTGGGCGTGCCGTATGAGTGGGTGCGCATCGCCGCGCCGGTCGATACGAAATACAGCCCGTATGAATGGCAGACTGTGGCAAGCCGCCTGACGTGGAGCATGGGCAATGCCGTGAAAGCGGCCGCGCTCGATGCGAAGAAACAAGTGCTGGAGATGGTGGCGCAGGCGTGGGGCGAAGACATCGTTGATCTGGATATTGTGAATGGCAACGTGATTTCGTACAAGAGCGAAGAAACGCTGCCGCTGAAAAACATCGTGATTTACGGCATGGCGAAGCCGAACGATCAAGGGTGGATCGGCGGCCCGATCGTGGGACGCGGCAACTTCATGCCGACCTACGTCACCGGCCTCGATCCTGAAACGGGACAAGGGCCGCGCGCGGTCGTCCACTACACGACGGGCGCGCAAGCCGTCGAGGTGGAAGTGGACCTGGACACCGGCAAGGTGGAAGTCATCAAGGCCGTGGCCGCGTTCGATATGGGCAAGGCGATCAATCCCGACCTGGTGAAGGCGCAGATGGAAGGCGGCTTTGTGCAGGGCATGAGCACGGCGCTGTTCGAGGCGATCCTGTTGAAGGATGGCAAGATGCGGAATCCCAGTTTCGTCGATTACCGCATCGCCACCAGCGCCGACGCGCCGCGCGAAGTGGAGGCCATCATCGTCGAGGTGCCGCAGGACGACGGGCCGTGGGGCGCGCGCGGTATCGGCGAGCATGCGCTGGTGCCGACGATTCCCGCCATCGCGAATGCGATCTATGATGCGGTCGGCGTGCGGCCCGGTGAGCCGCCGTATCTGCCGGAGAAGGTGTATCTGGCGATGCTCGATGCGGGAGTGGTGAAGTAGTTTAACCACGAAGGACACGAAGATCACGAAGGAATGGGACGCGGATGAATGCGGATTTGTAGGAAGGATTGATCCGCGTCTCAACAATTCAATAACTGCCGACCGCCCCTGAGTAAACTAATCAAAGGAAGGTGTCTATGGATCCCATTACAATATTGCCGCTTGCTGTTGCATTCATTAGCACCCTTCTCGGACTATTGGCTCAAGTAATTGAAAAGCGTTCAGAATCGGTACGCCCTTACGCAGAGATGCTAAGACGTCTTGAGCACACGCTTACAGGCAAAGCCACCTCTACGCAGCCTTTGGAAACACAATTAGATGAGGCAGTAACAGAATTAACCAAATCCTCTCAGCGAGTCAGTGAAATACTCCTTGCCGTGCAAAGAGACGTAGAAAAGAGGCAGAAAGAGGCTGAGCAAATCCGCAAGGCTATTGCAGACTTGCGGAAAGAATACGAAACAAACAAGTCTCTCGCCCATTTGTCAGAGGAAGAGGCGAAAGCCGTCCGCCAAGTTCTCTCAAAAGAGGTATCGGTATTGAAGCGAA
>JAUQXD010000616.1 GCA_030834835.1 Thermoflexales bacterium
TGATGATGGCATCCAAATCACTACGCTGATAGAGGCGTTTCAACGCCGCGATGATCTTCGGCGGCGCATCGTTGCCTTGCACGGGCGTCGGCGAGAGCACGATCTTAAGCAAAGGCCAACGCCGTCGAATGATGTTGAGCATGTCCTGCAAAGCCGCGCCCGTCGGCGAGGTCACAATGCCAATCGCGCGGACAGCCGCGGGGAGCGGCCGTTTCCGATCGGGCGCGAACAGGCCCTCGGCCTGCAACTGCGCCTTAAGCCGCTCGAACTGCTGATAAAGATCGCCCACACCCGCCGTCTGGACCGCATCGACGTAAAGTTGATACGCGCCCTGCGCCTCGTACACGCTGAGTTTGCCGTGCGCGACAATCGCGTCGCCGTCGCGCAGGCGCTTGACGGCGGCGGTAACGGCCGTACGCCACATGACGCACTTCAACGCCGCGCCGCTGTCCTTGAGCGAGAAATAAACATGCCCGCTGGCCGGCCGGCTGATGTTGCTGATCTCGCCCTGTACCCACACATCCTGCAGGCGATAGTCCATCTCGAACACTTCGCGGATGTAGCGCGTGAGATCGGTGACGGTGAGCGGAGTGGGTTCGTTGAAGAGATCAAGTTGCATGGGCTGATTGTAGTCGGAATGAAGGTTTTCAGCAATAGTTCAGCGGCTGATGTTTTGCCGCTCAACATGGGTCACTGTATAATCGCCATCAAGACCGAGGGGATCAAGACTATGAAATCCATTATCGCAAAACTGGCGTCGATACTGTTGATGCTAAGCGTGGCGATACCTTTGCTTGCCACGCCGTTGTATGCGCAGGACGCGCCGCCGCAAGTGCCCGTCATCTACACCGTTCAGCCCGGCGACACGCTCTTCTCCATCAGTTTGCGGCATCGCCTCAGCGTCCGAGATCTGCTCACACTCAATCAGCTCAGCACGCCTGTTATCTACGTCGGCCAGAAACTGATCGTCGGTGAGGCGCCGCCGATCGTGCTGCCGGACTCGGCGCAAATCGCTAATATTAGCGGACGGCTGCAAGCGCTGCCCCTGGACTGCGAAATCCGATCGGCAGTGGATTGGGCCGCGTTCTTTGGCGTTTCGATCGACGAGTTTACTTTTCTGTCGCAGCTGCCCTTATCGGACAATCCCGACAAAGGCTTTGTGGGCAATGCCTACGGCTGGTGGGGGCAGATTCCGCCTTACGATTACGGCGTTCACGCTGAGCCAATCGCGGCCTTGCTGCGCGCCTATCAACTGTCGGCGACAGCCCATCGTGACGCCAATTGGGACACGCTTCGCGCGGAAATTGCAGCCAATCGACCGGTGATTGTGTGGGTGACAGGCCCTGTGGTGTATTACGGCGCAGGCCAGCTGTATACCGCGTCCGATGGACAAACCACGCTCGTCGCACCGTACGAGCACACCGTCATGCTGATTGGTTACACGCCCGATAGCGTCACCGTCCTCGACGGCAGCCTGATCTATTCGCGCCCCATCGACCAGTTCATGGCCGCGTGGGGCGCGTTGGGGCGTTTAGCTGTGCTACATCAGTGAATGGTCAATCAGTAATCGGTCAACTGGTTGACTGGTAACCGGTTGACCGATTACCAATCACTTCTTCCGCCGCACCCTTCGCGTCACCAGCACCAGCCCGACCACCGGTACGGCCAGCGGTGCGACCACGACCACCAACCAGATCGCCAGATCGCCCAGGTTGCGCAAAATCTCGCCCAGCGCATCACCGGCGTCGCTGAGGGTCTCGCCCGGCTGCCAGTAAGTGGGCGTGGCCGTCGGTCGAGGCGTGGGCGTAGGTCGCTGTTGCTCGATGTTGACCAGAATTGTCGAGTATGCGGCGCGATCCTTCAAATACTGCATGCGGCCCTTCACCTGCTCGATCTCGCCTTCGATCTCGGTGAGCTGCGCGTTGACTTGCAGCGCCTCTTCCACCTTGGTGGCTTTATCCAGGAACTCGCGGATGCGGGCGCGTGTCGCTTCCAGGTTCGTCAGCCGCGATTGCAGATCGACGTACTCGTCGCTCACGTCCTGACCGGATGACGTATCCATCAGCACCTCGATCGCCAGCGTGCGAAGTTGGCGCTGCACGGCCTCGAATTGATCGGACGGCACACCCATCGAAATCGTCGCGTACTTGTAGCCATCCTGCACCCACGTCCTGGCGCTGACGATGTAGCCGCCGCTGTCCACGGCCGCGCCCGTCACCTGATCGATGGCGCGATCGGTGCTGGCGACCATCAGGCTCATCTCGCCGTTCTTGATGATCATACGCGTCTGGCGCAGCGGCACGGCGTTGGGCGCACTGGCATTGGCGGCCGGAGC
>JAUQXD010000617.1 GCA_030834835.1 Thermoflexales bacterium
GGTTTACGGTGATGCCGGTGCCAGGCGTATAGATCTGGCGATTGGCTTTCTTGATGGGGGCTGACATGGTTACTCCTCCTTATACTTCATGCTTCCCGCTCAAACCTTGAGCAATTTGATTATAACGCAAATCAGGGGCGATGGCACAGCCGGTTTTCGAACGGCAGTCACTATGCCGCGCAGTCACCATGCCGCGGCTGCCGCCCTCAACCCGATGGTATAATCGCGCCCGGAGAACCCGTCATGCCCGTCAACATTAACGTCGGCGATGTCGTGCGAATGCGCAAACCGCACCCGTGTGGCAGCTTCGAGTGGCAGGTCACCCGCATCGGCGCGGACATCGGCCTGAAGTGCCAGACCTGCGGGCGGCGCGTCATGCTGACCCGCCACGACTTCGAGAAGCGGCTCAAAACGATCCTGCAGCACGCCGCCTCGCCCGACGAGCCATCAGGCCCGCTTCGCGGAAACCCACCAGGTCTGTTATAATCCCCGGCGGCGGGCAAGTGGCCCGCTGAATTTATCACTCCCTTTGGAGAGGAATGTCCCAATCTGTTGTCATAGCAAGTCCGGCCCGGTCGCTGAAGGTGATGCGGCGGGCGCTGTTCCTTTCCTCCTTCCCGATCGGTGTGCTCACACTGGGCATTCCGATTTATGGCCCCGATCGACTCCACCTGAATGCCGTTGAGGTAGGCGCCCTCATCAGCATTTACGCGCTCATGATGCTGGTGATGCGCCCGATCGTTGGCGCGGCCATGGATCGGTTCGGGCGGCGGCGCTTCTTCATTGCCGGCACAGCCCTGCAACTGGCTTCCAATATTTTCTTTGCGGCGGGTAGTTCCTTTGCCTGGTTATTCTTCGGGCGGGCTGCGCAAGGCATCGCCGCCGGCCTCCTGTGGCTGAGCGCTTATGCCATCACGGCCGATCTGGCGGCCGAGGGCAAGCACGGCAACCTGTTCGGCTCAGTCGAAGAGATGCTGGCGCGCGGCGGGCTGTATGGCGCGGCGATCGGCGCGCCGATCTTGTTGATAACCCAGTTCGATCCGATTGCCTGGGCCATCGTGTTTGGGTTCTATGCTGTGTTGAACGCCGTCGGTCTATACTGGGCCTGGAAACACCTGCCCGAAACCTACCACAAAGCGCCACCGCAGGCGATCCACTTCGCCATCCCGAATGTGAGTCGCCAGATGCTGATCCTGATCTCGATCGTGTTGTGCACCTCCATCGCGAACGCGGCCCTGGCGCCGATCACCATTCAATTTGTGCTGCACGATATGAAATTTCCGGTGATTGTGGTGGCGCTGGCTTATATCCCGTCGGCGATCGTTTTTTCGTTTTTGCAGTCGCGGCTGGGCAAGCTGGCCGATCGGGTGGGGCGCAAACGTCCCATCGCATTGGGACTGATCACCAGCGGCACGTCCAGTGCCATCGTCCCCAATCTGGTTTTCCTGCTGCCGTTCATCGGCGGCTGGGTGCTGCTACCGCTGGTCGCGCTGTGGATCAGCGAAGCGGTCGGCTTCAGCGCCGCCACGCCCGCCGAGCAGGCCCTGGTCGCGGACTTAAGCGGCGAGAAAACCCGCGGCCGATCGTTCGGGCTGTACACCAGTGCCCAGAGCCTGGGCCAGGTGATCGGGCCGACGCTGGGCGGCACGCTCTATGAATCGATCTCGCACAGCGCACCCTTCTATTTCAACACGGTTGTGCTCTGGCTGGGCGCGGCAATTCTGATCCTGCTGATTCGCGACCCCTACCAGCGCACGCCGGCCAGCCAGCCCGTGCTGCCACATGAACCGCCCGCGCAGTGGCCCAGCGCCGGCGGCGGCAAGTAATCGGCCCGTGGCGGTTGTGACCCCTATGTCGGCTTTGCGCATCGGTCAGTTCACCGATAGTTTTCCCCCGGTCATCAACGGCGTGAGCACCTTTGTCTCGGAGCATCATGCCGAGCTGCTCTCGCGCAGCCAGGCGGCCCACGTCTTCACCTTTGGCTACGCCCGGCACGTCGATCGCGACGCCAACATCTGGCGCTCGCCGGGTTGGCCGCTGGGCACATCGCAATTCAGAATGGGCTGGCGGCTCTCGGCTCAGGCGCGGCGCGTAGCCGACACGTTGGATGTCTTGCACGCCCATGAGGCCATCGACATCGGGCATGTGGCGGCTTTCCTGGTGCGCCTGAAGCGGCGGCCCTTGATTTTCACCAATCACACGCGGCACGACCTGTACGTGTTGAACTATCCGCGCGTGCTTCAGCCAATGCTGCAGCGCTTTGTCAGCCAGAACATCGCAAACTTTATCCGCAGCAGCACGCTGACCACGGCCCCGTCACACGACAGCGTGCGCTGGCTGCAATCGCTGGCGCCCGATGCGGCCGATCGGATTCGCGTCGTGCGCAACGGCATCCGTCTGGATGCGTTCGATCGCCCGCCCGATCGCGCCCTGCGCGCGACACTGGGCATCCCCGAAGAACGGACGTTGTTCATCTACGTCGGACGGGTGACGCCGGAAAAGAATCTGATGGCGTTTGCCGAGGCGTTAATCCTGGCGGTTAATCAGGGCGCCGACGCACACTGGGTGGTCATCGGCGACGGCCAATCGAGCGCCGCGCTGGAGGCGAAAGTCGCGCCGATTCGATCGAACGTCAGTCTGCCGGGGGCGATACCACACGATCAGGTTCAGCAGTATTTGACGATGGCGGATGTGTTTGCCACCACGTCTTTCAGCGAAGTTAATCCCGTGTCGGTCATTGAAGCGTTGGCCTGCGGCAAACCCTATCTTGGTTTACACGCCGCATGGTGGGACGAATTTGCCGACGAGTCCAACCACGAACCTGCCGGAATTTTAACCAAAAATGATCCGTATGAACTGGCGGCGGCGATTCAGCACCTGTGCGCCGATCGCTGTCGGCTTGAACGGATGGGGGCCAGGGCTAAATGCCTGAGCCGCCGTTTCGACATTCGTACGGTTACTTCGCAGTGGCAGGAGATTTACCGTGAGATCGTCGAAGACTACCATTAAACAGGCCCACTCATGATCACGATTGAATTTGCCCGCACTTTGTATCCCGCCGACGCCGATTCCGCCCATGACTTCGATCACGTTCTGCGCGTGGTACAGCTGGCCGATCGGATTGCGCGGGCCGAAGGGGCCGACGCCGACATCGTCCGCGCGGCGGCGTTGCTGCACGACATCGGCCTGGATGAAGGCCGCGCCGGGCATGAAACCTCGGCAGCCAACCGATCGAAAGACATCCTGCGCGAGCATGGCTATGCTGAGGCATTCGTCGAGGCTGTGGCGCACGCAATCGAGTCGCACCGGTTCCGATCAGGACCGACGCCGCAAACGCTGGAAGCGAAGGTGTTGTTTGACGCCGACAAGCTGGACTCGATCGGCGCGATCGGCGTGGCGCGCGCCTTTGCCTTCGGCGGCCATCGCGGACAGAAATTATGGGCCGATGTCCCTGCGGACTACGTCGATCCGATGGACGGGCACGAGGCCGATCCCAATCAGCACACGTCGGTGCATGAATTTCACGTCAAGCTCAAGAAGATCAAAGACCGCATGCAGACGCCTACTGGCCGCGCCATCGCCGAAGAGCGGCACGCCTATATGGTAGGATTTTACGAGCAGCTGGATCGAGAAGTAAAAGGTGACGAGTAACGAGTGACGAGTGAGAGGCGTTCACTCGTCACTCGTTACTCGTCATGACCTGCGGGGGGATCATGCGTTCAGCTTCGCCGCCTCGCCGTATTATTCTGATCAAAATCGCCTACGGTCTGGCCGGCCTGTTGGTGTTTGTACTGGCCCTGCAACTGATGAAAGCCGGCGCCAGAGTCCTCGCGCCGATGCTGCACGATGCCGCGCTGTTG
>JAUQXD010000618.1 GCA_030834835.1 Thermoflexales bacterium
CGCGCAGCACGTCCAGACCGGCCGCGTCGGTCGTCTGGCTGGCCTGCAAATTGAGCAGGCTGTACACCACCTGTAGATTGTTCTTGACCCGGTGATGGATTTCTTTCAGCAGCACTTCTTTTTCCAGCAGCGAGGCTTTCAGTTTTTCCTCGGCGCGTTTGCGCTCCGTGATGTCCAGCCAGACGGTGAGCGCGCCCGCAAAACTGCCGGTAGCGTCCAGCTGCGGCGTCGCCGTTACGATGAGATTGCGGTGTTCGCCGTCAGGCCGGATGATTTCCAGATCGTAGGTGCTGCGTTCGCCGCGCCGCCGCCGATCGGTTTGCGCGCGAACCTGGGCAAATTGTTCCGGCGACGTGAACTCGCGCAGGTTGTGTCCGACCAGATCGTCGACGCCAAAGATCGTGTTGGCGGCCGGATTGGCAAAGCGGCAGATCTCGAGAGGATCGATCAGGCTGACGCCTTCACCCTGGCTTTCGATCAGCGTGCGGAAGCGCGCCTCGCTGTCACGCAGATCAGCCTGCGCACGCAGCCGCACAATGGCAAAGCCGACGTGATAGGCAATCGTCTGCGCCACCTGTGTCTCGGTGAAGTGATGAGGCTGGTTGTAGTAGATCATAAACTTGCCCAGCAGCTGGCCCTGGTTGACAAGCGGAATGAACCCCAGCGCGCGCAGTCCTTCACCGATAATGATCGGCCGCAGGCCCGCCAGGCTTGGCTCCGCTTCAACATCTTCGACCAACACCGGCTGTGGATCGACGGCGTCGCGCGGCCACGGGCTGTGGCCTTCGGTGTGCTGCCGGTACCGATCGGATAAGCCGCGCCACGCTTTGAAGCGCATGACGCCATCGCGATCACACAATAGGATCGCGGCGCGATCGGCGTGAGTGGTTCGCAGCAGCGTATCGAGCGCGGATTGGAACGTATCATCGATTGAGACGGCCCGGGCCACCGCATCGCTAAGCTGATAGATCGCCTGCAGTTGATCGAGTTGCAGCTGCGCCGCCTCCATCAAACGCGCGTTAGTGAGCGCCAGCGTCGCGTGCTGGGCATAGTCTTGAACCGTGCGAAACTCGGCTTCGGAGAACGGCAATTCGTCGTCGTCGCGGTCCAGGCTGAGCACGCCGATGACGTGCCCGCGGCTGATCAGGGGGGCACACACCATGGCGCGCAGATGTTCGTTGCCCGGCAGAAAGCGATACCGTGGATCAGGACGGACATCGTCAATGTTGATGCTCTGGCCAGTGTGTGCTACCCAGCCGGCGATACCTTCACCCAGGGCAAACTGTGTGGCAGAGGCCGTGTTCGGGAGGTTATGCATCGCCTGCATGGTGAGGTGGGTGCCCGAATCGTCCAACAGCCACAGCGAACCATGCCGGGCATGGATTAGCGCGGCGACGTTGTCGACAATCAAGCCCAGCAGGTCGGGCACGTGCATCGTGGAGTTGATGGCGCGGGTCACTTCGATCAACGCGGCGTTGTGATCGGCCTGTTGCGTGGCGCGGGCATAGAGGCGCGCGTTTTCAATGGCAATCGCGGCCTGCTGCGCGATGCTCTGGCACAGCGCAATCTCATCGGCGGAAAATTCCCGTGCGCGGCGGCTTTCCCACAGGTCCGCATAGCCGATGCTTTGATGTTTGACGACCAGTGGAATTTTCAAAGTTGAGCGGCCATCGTTCTCGATCAGATGCGCGCGCCGTCCGGGGTGAATTGCCGGGTCATCGATCTGCGTCGTAATCGGCAGGCCGGGGACGAGCCACCGATCAAGATCATCGCCAAATTCCTGCGCGATGCGGTAGCTGTGGCCGATGTCCGATAGTTTTTCGCGCGGCGCGGCAGTGGCGGAGATCCATTCGGCCAGGACGATGGCTGTGCCGGTGCGCGTCTGCCACTCCAGAATAAAGGTGCTGGTGACATCGATGGCGCGGCCCATCTCTTCGGCCAGGCGGTGCAGTACGACCGACAGATCGAGGCTGGATGAGATGGCTGAACTGGCCGCCAGCAAAGCAGCCTGCCGGGCGGTCTGTCGCTGCAACGCCAGGAATTGATCGTGCTCGCGCTGTTCGGTCGCTTTGCGGTCGGTGATGTCCGTCGCCAGGGCTACCACGACCGGCTGACCGAAATAGGTGCCGGGATACAGATGCACGTCCTTCGGAAAGATTTCGCCGTTGCGGCGTTTGCCCCAGAATTCAAAACTTTGCGGTTCACCGGCAAAGGCGCGCTGCACATGAGCAAGGACGGCAGTCTGATCGTTGCGATCGGGCGCGGCCAGAATGGCCGGCTCTGCTCCGATGAAATACTCGCGAGGATAACCGTACATTTTTACCGCGCCGTCGTTCACGGCGATGAAGCGCCCCGTCTGATCTTGAATGTAGATCGCGTCGTCGATGCTGTTGAACAGGCCGCGATAGCTCGCTTCGCTGGCGTGCAACGCCGCTATCTGCGCTTTGCGCTCGGTGATGTCGCGCAGCGTAATGATGCGGCTGCTCGTCTGACCGGTCGTGTCGCGCACGGCCGTCAGCCGCACGTCAAACACCTGCGGCCCGGCCGGGGTGGGCAGGACCAGTTCAATCGAATTGTCAACGGCCGGCGCGGGGTCGATCAATAGCCCGGCCAGGGCCGGCCAAATGTGTTGGATGGTCTGGCCGACGGGGTGATCGATGTCCGGCGTAATCAACTGCTGGGCGGCCGGATTCAGGTTCACCACCCGATCAAAGTTGTCCACCACCACGATACCATCGCTTAGACCGTCAATGATGGTGTTGCGCGCCACGGAGAGAATGTCGCCGCGTCGGAGCTGAATCGGCCTGTGCTTCGCTATCCAGATAGCGGCCAGCACCAGGCCGACACTCACGACGGCAAACACAATGGCGGGCAGCAGCGTCTGCGGGTTCATGCTGTGGCCTTCGATCATCTGATGAGGAACGCCAGCCATGCGGGGCCGGACAACAGGCTGAAAGCAAAACCGAGCTTCTCAAAACGAAGCCCGGTTGTGGTTGTTACTCTCTTAGATAGTCTCTTAATTTTCGCGCGTGCGTGGGATGCCGCAAGCGCGACAGGGCCTGTGCTTCGATCTGTCGCACCCGCTCACGCGTGACGCCCAGTTTTTTGCCGACTTCTTCCAGCGTGTACGATTGCCCGTCCACCAGGCCATAGCGCAGCTGCAAAATGCGGACTTCACGCGGGGGCAGACTGTTGAGGATGTCACTGATCTGTTCGCGCAGCATGTTCATCGTCACGGCTTCGATCGGCGCCACCGAATCTTCATCCATGATGAAGTCGCCCAGCACCGAATCTTCGTCTTCGTCGGTGGGCGTCTCCAGCGAGATGGGCCGGCGCGCGACCTGAATCATCTGCTCGGCCTTTTTCACCGGCACCTGCATCGCGCCCGCCAGTTCTTCGGGGTTGGGTTCGCGGCCCAGTTCCTGTGTCAACGTATGGCTGACGCGGATCAACTTATTGATCTGATCGCCCATGTGCACGGGCACGCGAATGGTGCGGCCCTGATCGGCGATGGCGCGCGTCACAGCCTGGCGAATCCACCATGTGGCGTACGTGCTGAATTTGTGGCCGCGATGATAATCGAACTTGCGCGCGGCGCGGATCAGGCCGATGTTGCCTTCCTGGATCAAATCGAGAAACGGCACGCCGCGCCCGATGTACTTCTTGGCGACGCTGATCACTAGGCGGGAGTTGGCGGTGATCAGATGCTCACGCGCCGCCTTGGCATCCTGCATGATGCCTTCCAGTTCAAACTTCTTCTTGGCGGTGATGCCGTCTTTTTGCAGGCGCTTCAGCGCATTCTTGCCGCGCTCGATGCGCTTGGCCAGCGCCACTTCTTCTTCGGCGATCAACAACGGAATGCGCCCGATCTCCTTGAGATACAGGCCTACGGTGTCGTCGGTCTCGATGGCGGCGACGGTGCCATCGTCGAGTTCATCCGAGATTTCTTCGTCTTCCGGGCCTTCCTCTTCCGGCGCGTCGCCCAGTTCGATGCCGTTCTCGGTCAGCGTGGCGAAGATTTCGTCCAGCTGATCGATATTGGTTTCCGCTTCGGGAAACGCCTCCAGCACTTCATCGTATGTGACATAGCCGCGCTCGCGCCCGATATTCAGCAACTGCTCTTCAGCGGCGCTCGTCACCACATCCTCGATCAAAGCCTCCCGGCTGATCGGTTCCTTCAATTCTTTGGGTTCTGCCGGTTCTTTGTCTTTGGTACTTTTAACTTTCGCTGCCAATTGCGGTCCCTACCTCACGGCGCGGCCTGTTATCTGACACAACAGAAATAAAGAGCACCTGTGCCCGCTTTGCAGTGGCGCACCGTGCTCTTGAGTCACCGCGCAAATAGATCATTGATCAGATTCACGTTACGACTAGAACGCTCTGTAATACTACAACATATTTTGATCTATTGTCAAGCATATTGTTCCTGAATGGACAATTAGAAAATCTCGATTTATGTTTACATCAATCTTCTTTATACCACATCAGACCCGATCGAGCCACTGGCCGATCGGGAAACTCACCCTTGAGTATGTTATTCAGAAACTTGTCCGTGGGTGTCACAGGAGCACTGCGCCGTGTCATGCCGAGCGGAGCGAGGAATCTCTGGCCTGGCAGACAACGTGGCCGGTCGCGGCAGAGATTCCTCAGTCGCGGAAAAGAAGGCTCCTTCGGAATGACACCTGACGTGGCTGGCCGGGCCAGAGATTCCTCTTCACACACGCCCTGTCCGACGCATCGCGTCGGGGGCGCGCCGGGCGAAACGTTCCTCGGGATGACACCTGGCGTGGCTGAGTTTCTGCCCTCACACCTCACGTTGGAGGGCTTGTCGTCTCGGAATACCACGGCGATCCGTTCCTGATTTCCGAGTATGTTGCATAGCCTGGGCGTGGAACACCGCAATCGGCGTGCCAGAGCGTGAAAGCAATCACTTGACTAACCTCTTTGATCAAGTACAATGTGCCCATCTTTAACGGCTTGAAGTTGTCTGGAACCGCTTATTGCGGCATCACCCGGATTTCCTGTACCACGATATGTGCGCTTCCGAGGCTTGATGTGCCGGCTTCGGAAGTTTGATTGTGTACCTGCCCGTGCAGTGTTGATCGGTTCTGGAGCGATCCGCGGATGCGGATCGCTTGGACACTTATTTCATCTCAAGGAGGCAGCGTGGATACTGGTATTCTTGGTTTAGGGCGACACGGACTCAACACGTTCGAGCAGATAGCGATCGTGGGCGTCGTCATCACGGCGTTTATCAGTCTGGCTTACGCCTGGTGGTTGCGCGGCAAGGTGCTCAAGAATGACAAGGGCACGGCCAAGATGCAGGAAGTGTGGAACGCGATCCGCATTGGCGCCGAGAGTTACCTGGGGCAGCAGCTGCGCACGATCCTGCCCTTGATTGGTGTGCTCACGGTTTTGATGTTCCTCAGCGTGTACGTCGTGCCACCCAGCAAGGAAGCCGAGGCAGAATTTGGCGCAGCCAGCGCGCAGATCATCGTTGCGATCGGCCGCACCATCGCCTTCATCATGGGCGCGTCGTTCTCGCTGGCGGTCGGTCAGTTGGGCATGCGCATGGCGATTCAGGCCAACGTGCGGGCGGCCTCGGCGGCGCGGCGCGGCTTCAACGAAGCGCTGTCGATTGCGTATTATGCCGGTACAATCACGGGTATGTTGACAGACGGTTTAGGTCTGTTCGGCGGCACCGTGATTTTTATTTTCTTCGGCAAGGCCGCGCCGGATGCATTGCTGGGCTTCGGCTTTGGCGGCACGCTGCTAGCGCTGTTCATGCGCGTGGGCGGCGGCATCTACACCAAAGCGGCGGATGTCGGCGCTGACCTCGTGGGCAAGGTTGAGCAAGACGTGCCCGAAGACGATCCGCGCAACGCCGCTGTGATCGCCGACCTGGTGGGCGACAACGTCGGCGACTGCGCCGGTATGGCTGCCGACATCTTCGAATCGTACGAAGTCACGATCGTATCCGGGTTGATCCTGGGCTTGAGCCTCGTCGCCCTGACGGGTGAACTCAAGTGGATCGTGTATCCGTTGATCATTCGCGCCATCGGCGTGATCAGCTCGATCGTGGGAACGTTCACGGTGCCGATCTGGGAGAATATCCCGATCAAGTTCCTGCGCGCGCACGACGCCGAAGAGTCGATGTTCCGCTCGTATGAAGTCTCGAGCGTGTTCACGATCTTCTGGTCATTCGTGTTGGCGTTTGCCTACGCCAATGACTGGCGCATGGGTGCGTTGACGGCGATCGGCGTCGGCCTGGCCGTCGCGTTCAATCCGTTGACCTCGTATTTCACCTCGACGAAGAAGCCGCCGGTGAAAGAGATCGTCAAGGCGACCAACACCGGCCCGGCCACGACCATCCTCAGCGGCCTGTCGATCGGCATGGAGTCGAGCGTGTGGGCGCTAGTCGTGATCGTCATCAGTTTCATCGGCGCGTTGCTGTTGTACGGAGTTGATGGCCCGAAGTATGTGCTGTACGCGGTCGCTATGATCGGCATTGGTATGTTGAGCCACACCGGCAATAACGTCGCCATGGACTCCTACGGCCCGATCTCGGACAATGCCAACGGCATCGTCGAGATGGCGTGGCACGATATGGAAGACGAAGAGACCAT
>JAUQXD010000619.1 GCA_030834835.1 Thermoflexales bacterium
TTGTGTCACGGCGCGCGACTGCGAACCCGGCACCGGCGTCGGCAGCGAGCCATCCTGCGCCGACGCTACCCCGGCCAACACCGTCAGGCTGATCACCAGCGCCAGCCAAACGCCACCGCCTAAAAATCGAACTGATCGACTCATACTCACCGTCCGCCGGAGACTAATGCCGCGCGCTGCGGCACGACGGCCGTGCGCCGCTCAGCGGCTGATGGCCACATCGCCACCAGCGTCCCCAGCACCAGAATGATACCGCCGATCCACAGGAACTGGATCAACGGGTTGATGTAAGCCTTGATCGTGCCAAAGCCGCTTTGCTCGCCCAGATACAGCAGATACAGGTCTTCACCCACCGACGATAAAATGCCGGGCGGCGTCAACTCACCGGTGCCATTCAGAAAGATTTCACGATACGGCGCAACCTGCACCGGCGGCTGCCCGGCCTGCGAAACCGTCATGTAGCCGGCAATCACTTCGATGTCACGGCCACGCTCAGTGTACCACTCGGCGCACTCGCCGCTGATGCCAAACTGCGGATTGCACGTCAGCCCGCGATTATACGTGATCGTGTAATGGCCCACCGTCATGCTGCCGCCCGGCGCCAGTGAGCGCTGCGTCTGCTGCTGGAAATTGCCCGAACCGATCACGCCGATACCCATCACCAGCACGCCCACGTGGATCAGATAACCGCCATAGCGCCGACGATTGCGCGCGAACAGCCGCGTTACCGCGGTGAAGTAACTCTCGCCCGATAGTTTATGCCGCGCCCGCGCGCCTCGATAGTACTCGGACACTGTGACCGCGCCCGTAAACGCGATCAGGCCAAAGCCCAGCAACACGGGAATGATCTGCAAGCCAACAACAAACATCACGACCATCGCGATCACCGCGAAGAGGGCGGGCTTCCACGTCATCTTGCCCAGCCCCTCCGGCGACGACTTGCGCCACGCGGCCAGCGGCCCGATGCCCATCAGCAGGATCAACAATGCCACCTGCGGCCCGATCAATTGATTGTACACCGGCGGCCCGACGGTCAACTTCTCACCGACCAAGAGCTCGGAAAACATCGAATAGTACGTGCCGACGATGACAGTAAATGCCAGCGTCATGAACAGGAAGTTGTTCAGCACGAACATCGCTTCACGCGACAGGAATGAATCGAGTTTGTTCTCGCTCTTCAGCAGATTCCACCGATCGACGATC
>JAUQXD010000620.1 GCA_030834835.1 Thermoflexales bacterium
ACGGTCATCGGACTCCCTCCTCTCGTTGAAATGGCGTGCCGGTCACTCGCGGCCGACAGGCCTCTCCATCGATTGCGGCGCGAGATTGTGATCTCGCGAGATCGTTATTCGGCTACTTTTATTATGCGCCTGTTTTAGACAGAGTCAATAGAGTTGCAATCGACAATCCGATGGGCCAGCTGTGCCCCGTCGGATTAGCCAGTGGTTGGCTTAATTCGTGGCGATATTCTGTTGACGAACGTATTCGGCCAGGTTGCCCAGTTCTTGTCGATACATCTTGCGCACCAGGCCAGGTTTGGTCAGCCGTTCCATCAGGCCCATCAAGCCGGGGCTGGCGAGAAATTCGGTCGCGATGGTGACGCGGGTCTGGGTGTCGCCGTTCAGCGGCTGAAAGATGAAGCGCGTGAACTCGCCCGGCTTGTCCAGATCGCTTTCTTGCAGCACGCGACCCGGCTCCGGCTCGCTGATACTGTGGTGCAGTGGATACGATTTGCCCATGACTTTGACGCTGCCGCGCACGATGGTGCCTGCGCCCACCCCGCCTTTTTCGACCGTCAGTTCTTGAAAGAACGGTCTGGGTAGAATGGCGGGATGTCCCACGCGATAGTCGGCCACGACTGTATACAAATCCGCGGCACGCGCCTCGATCACCAGTGATTCTTCAACATGAAATGTAGACATGTCCGCCTCCCTGAAAGTGCGCCTGTTGGCTACAGGCAATCGGAGGAATAACGTGCTGTGATCGAAAATGGTTCCACTTTCGACCGGTCAATCACGGTCGCTTATCTTCAACAGGGCCAGCGCCACTGCCGTCGTCCACGGCATCACCTTGAATTCGCCATTGGCTAAGGCCGTTTCCACTTCGGTGCGGCTGAGCAAGAGCAGTTCTTGTTCTTCCAGATCGTCGGCGATGAGACCGCCAACGTACTGCGCGCCGCGCGCCAGAAACGAGTGGCCCGTGCCCGCGCCCCGATTGGCATCCACCGCGTAACGGCCCAGCGAAATCCACTCGTCCGCTTCATAGCCGGTCTCTTCGCGCAGTTCGCGCTGCGCGGCGGCCAGTGGCTCTTCACCCGGTTCGAGGTAACCACCCACCACGGCGAGCGATGTACCTTCAACAGCGTATTTGACCTGTCGAAAACAGATGAATTGATCGTCATCGGTGACGGCGACGACATTGATGTAGTCCGGCATGATCAGCCACGGCCAATCGGGAATGGTGCGGCCGTCGGGCAGTTCGATGGTGCGGCGTTCGACGGTGAGGTATTTCCCGAACTCAGCGACGCGTTCACTCGCCAGTGTTTTCCATGGTTGCATGAGGCTCCTGTTGTAACGGCGTAGGGGCGAAGTATTCGCCACGAATCTCCGGCTATTAGCCAGAGGCTATTCGCGAATGCTTCGCCCCTACAGTTCAATCGATTGTGATTAAGGCAGTGTGCCGTGCTTCTCGACCCACGCTTTGGTTTGCGCTTCGACCCACGGATAGGTGAGTTTGATGCCGTCTTCAAGGTAGACCCTGGGCTGCCAACCCAGCGAGTAGATGCGCTCGTTGCTGAAGTTGCGCGACTGCACGCCGACCGGCCCTTTGACGTGCTTGATGGTGATCTGCTTGCCCGCGATTTTAGCCACGGTTTGCGCCAGCTCATCGACGGTCACATACTGTGGGCAGCCGATGTTGACCGCGCCGTGCAGATCGGACTGCATGAGCAGGTAAATGCCATCGACCATGTCGTTGACGTGCGTGTACGATCGGACAGCGGTGCCGTCGCCCCACACTTCGATCGTGCCGCCATCGGGCACGGACGCGATCTTGCGGCACATCGCTGCCGGGGCCTTCTCGCGCCCGCCGCGCCAGGTGCCTTCCGCGCCGTAGCAGTTCTGGAAGCGCGCGATGCGCACTTGCATGCCGGTGTTGCGCTCGTAGGCCTCGGCCAGCCGCTCGGAGTACAGTTTTTCCCAGCCATATTCGTTATCGGGGTGCGCGGGGATCGCCTGCGCTTCGGTCATCTCCGGTTCGCCGTGCTGCATGTCGCGATAGACGCACACCGACGACGAGAAGAAGTAACGCGGAATCTTCAGGTCGGCGGCGGTCCGTACCATGTACAGATTGATCAGCGCGCTGTTGTACATGATCTCGGTTTCGGCCGAGTGAATGAAGCCCATACCGCCCATGTCGGCCGCCAGTTGATACACTTCATCGAACTTGCCATCGGGCAAGGTTAACGCCTGTTCGCAGTTCTCTTTGACGCGCAGATCGAGTTGCAAGAATTCATCCGCGCTGGCGTTGGGTGACCATTCGTGCTGCTTGATGTCCACCGCGCGCACCCAGGAGCCTTCGCGCTTCAGTTTCTTGACCAGATGGCAGCCGATGAAGCCGCCCGCCCCACAGACTAATGCTCGTTTCATGGTTACGCTCCAGACAGAAGATGCGGCGATTATACAGTGTGAGCAAGACCCGCGCAATTGATGCCTCATCCCCCGGCCCCTTCTCCTGAGTTGATACCGAGCAACTCAGGAGAAGAGGAGTCGCTCCACTCAAATCTCAAGTTCATTTTTCAGTAATCGTTCCCCGTGCTATACTCACGGCGCTTCTGCCGTTATCCCTCAAATCTAGACCTGTCAGGTTTCTAAAACCTGACAGGTCTCACTCGGATGACATCACCATGCACGATCACCGCAACGTCGATTACTTGCAGCAAGCCTATCAAGACAACTGGCAGCAGTATCTCGTCTCGCTGAAGCACGATACCGAACTGGGCTGGGATGTGTGCGTACTGACGGCCAGCGATGAACGTCAGGCCGCGATGTATCGCGGTCAGTTGGAGTGGCGGCAAGCGGCTGGCTTGCTGCCGCGTCACACGCGCTTCATGGTTATTCCCGATCCCAACGGCCAACGCATCGGCTCCGGCGGTGCGACGCTGCGCGTGCTCGATCAACTCGCGGCCGAGGCCGACACGCTGACCAGCGGCCATGTGCTCATCATCCATTCTGGTGGCGATTCGCGCCGCGTGCCGCATTGCTCGGCCACCGGCAAATTGTTTGCGCGTTTGCCGCGCGTGCTGCCCGATGGTCGCGCGTCCACCGTCTTCGACGAATTTCTCATTGGCCTCAGC
>JAUQXD010000621.1 GCA_030834835.1 Thermoflexales bacterium
CAAGCGCGCATCGCCATTGATGCGATGTCCTCGATCTATCAGACCGAGCCATGGGGCTATGCCGATCAACCCTGCTTCCTCAACGCGGCCTGCGCGGGCACGACCGATCTCTCGCCCGAAGATGTGCTGACCTTTGTCAAAGCCATCGAAGTGGAGATGGGCCGCGAACCCACTTTTCGATACGGCCCCCGCGCCATCGACATCGACATCCTGTTGTACGACGACGCCGTCATCGATACAGATAACTATCGCGTACCGCATCCGGGCCTGCACAGGCGCGATTTCGTGCTTGCGCCGTTGTCAGAGATTGCGGCTGAGGTCATTCATCCGGTGCTGGGACAATCGATCGGCGTTCTCGCCAACTCGATCGATCTCTCACCCGTCAAGAAGTTCGCGCTGCGTCCGCTCAAGATTGGCTCACGCTGGTTTCACTGGGGACGCCAGACCTACGTGATGGGCATCCTCAACGTCACGCCCGATTCATTCAGCGGCGATGGTCTGCTGAAACAACGCGACTGGATCGCGGCTACGGTCGAGCGGGGCCGGGCGATGATCGACGCGGGCGCACACCTGATCGACGTTGGGGGCGAATCGACGCGGCCGGGTTCGCAAGTCGTGGCGGCCGGTGAAGAACTCGATCGGGTGATCCCGGCGATCGAGGCTCTGGCACGCGCCGGTATCGGGCTGATCTCGATCGACACGTACAAGGCCGAAGTCGCGCGACAGGCCATCGACGCGGGCGCGGCCATCGTCAACGATGTGTGGGGCTTGCGGCGCGATCTGGACATGGCGGCGTTGATTGCTCAGCGGAACGTGCCCGCCATCGTCATGCACAATCGCTCGAAGCCGCAGGATGCCGCGTTTGAAGTGCGTTTGGGTGGGCGCTACACCGGCTCGCACTACGACGAGCTGATCCCCGACATTCAGCGCGAGTTGCTGGAATGCATCGATCTGGCTCGGCAGGCGGGTGTGCCCGATCATCATATCATTTTGGATACGGGTATCGGCTTTGGCAAGACCGTGCCGCAAAACTTGGAACTGCTCGATCGGACGGGCGATTTCCGCGTGCTGGGGTTTCCGATCTTGATCGGCCCTTCGCGCAAATCGTTCATCGGCTACACGCTCGATCTGCCGCCCGATCAGCGTGTCGAAGGCACGGCGGCGGCGGTCGCCATCGGCGTCGCGCGCGGGGCGGACATCGTGCGCGTGCACGATGTGGCCGTCATGGCGCGCGTGGCAAAGATGACGGACGCCATCGTGCGCAGGGCAAGCTGACAACTTACCTCACAGGGCAACTCTATGATCCCATTACGTGATCTCAATCCCACACGGCGCATGCCACTCATCACGGTGGTCTTCATTGCCATCAACGTGCTGGTTTTTCTGTATGAACAGACGTTGAGCGAGCGCAACTTAACGCGGTTGTTCTTGCAGTATGGCGTTGTGCCCGCCCGCTTCTTTGATGGCAACATCACGCTGAACGACGGCCTGACGCTGGTCACGTCGATGTTCCTGCACGGTGGCTGGTTGCACGTGGGCGGGAATATGTTGTATCTGTGGATTTTCGGCAACAACATCGAGGATCGGTTGGGTGCGTTCCGCTTCATCGTGTTTTACTTCCTGACCGGTTTCGTGGCCAGCGCGCTGCAGGTCATCATCGAGCCGTCGTCGCGGCTGCCGATGATCGGCGCGAGCGGCGCGATTGCGGGCGTGCTGGGCGGCTACATCGTGCTGTTTCCGCGCGCGCGGGTGCAGACGTTAGTCGTGTTCTTCGTCTTCATTCAGGTCGTCAGTGTGTCGGCGTCCTTGCTATTGGGGTGGTGGTTCCTGATCCAACTGTTCAACGGCGTGATGTCGCTGGGCGATTATGCGCAGGGCGGGGTGGCTTTCTTCGCGCACATCGGCGGCTTCATCGCGGGCGCGATTTTGATCCGCCTTTTCACGATCGGCCGGCGACCCGATGACTGGTGGCGGCCACCGGCTGATCCGTGGGCGCGACCGCGCGATCGATGGTGGGAGTGAACACAGTGATCAATTTTCAAAGAAATGTCGTTTAGCTCTTGATTCTTGATCGGCCTTGTTATACAATGCTGAAAGTTCAGCAGATTGCTCCTCAGATTGTCGTGTTGCCTGAAATACGCCGAAGCGGCGAGTCCACGCGCCATTGGCACGTGTTTACTTGACATCCCAATTCATGTAGGAGGCCACGATGTTTCATCAAGATCCCGTCGAAGCAGTACCGGAGCCGGTTGCCGAGGTCGCACCCGTAATTGAAGCCGTGCCTGCGCCAGCACCCGCCGCCAGGAAACCCGCCGCGAAGAAAGCGCCGGCCAAGAAAGTAGCGGCCAAGAAACCGGTAGCTAAGAAACCCGTCGCCAAGAAGCCGGCGGCCAAGAAAGTAGCGGCTAAGAAACCCGTCGCCAAGAAACCGGCAGCCAAGAAGCCCGTCGCCAAGAAACCAGTTGCCAAGAAGCCCGTCGCTAAGAAGCCAGTGGCCAAGAAGAAATAACCCGGCATAGAGAACATCGA
>JAUQXD010000622.1 GCA_030834835.1 Thermoflexales bacterium
ACTGGGTACGCAGAACACACGCCTCAAGGCCGCTTGGGATCACGACTATCTGCTCGCGTTGCTGACCCAATAAGATGCAATTGCCCTATATGGAGAAATGAAATCAGGTTTAGACTTGATCCCAGCGACTATTTTATCACAATCTATATATAGTGTGTAAATACTTTGTGTAAATAACGAAAATTTACAAATCATGACATAGAAATATTATTAAATGACAACAATGTAATTTATATTTCATGGATAGTAGATCATATTATAACAGTGTGATGATATTTTTACGAATATAGATTAGAATATGAAAAATACTTTATAATTTTGATAGAAACAAACCTAGATTACTGCAATATAATATTCATTCCGTGAAAAACTAATCATATTACAATTACAGACATATTCCTGAGCAAGACCTAAGATCGAGCGGGCGATGCGAGGGTCGGTCGTGACACGTTTGAGGTCGAGCGGGAGGCTGGCGGGCGACATTTTCGCCGGAGATGAATCTGCGTCCTGATAAGCGAAGCCTGCTGAAGCGGGCCGGGGCAATTGTCATTCCCGCGTAGGCGGGAATCCATACGCCGGACAAAGGCGTTGTCCATCGGCAGCGTGGATGCCCGAATGCCTTTGTCGGGCATGACGTGTCACGGGTTGTGTGTCATACCCGCGTGCTGTTGGCGTCCGCCTTTGGCGGGCGGAATCCAGCGGCCCCATCAGCACGATTTGCCTATCGTCAGTCTGAACGCCCGACGCGGAGCGAGCATTCGAGCATGACGGGTTATGGGTTCTTGATGTCAATTCTCAAGATGGGCGGATCCTCGTCAGGGTAATAATTGTCGGTATAGTAAACTCGGGCATATGTACCCTCTGTGAGAACGCCTCCATGCGCAATGCTTTGCCTGTATGCGCAAGTCGACACGTAATAGCAGACTTCAAGTGAGGCGTCGCCAACTCTGATGGAATCCCCGGTGCCGCGATCACATGTCGACTGAGAGTGGATTACATGCACTATGCCTTCAGCGATTTTGTACTCTCGGGTATCGTACATGCTTTGTAGACGGGTACAGTTGCTGACATCTTCTATGTTCGATTTGAGGAGAATCTGATCTACGCTTCCGCCAAACAGAGCAATTGCGGACAAAGCTGCAATGGTAAATGGAGTGCGCGTGAATCTTAAATTGAAGATCGCACGATAAACCAGGAGTGCTCCGGCATAAAGAATTCCGATAACTCCGATGGCCAGAATGCCTATCGTTTCTAATAGGTGTCCTTGATAAGTCTTGAACGCCGCTGCCGCATTTTCTGCCAGTGTGAACACGGTAATGAAACCCTCGGTAGCGGGTGTGCCTGTCCTATCCGTGGGTAAGGCGGGTTCAGCCGGAACCAGTATTGATCTTGCGAAAGAGACGACGTCGATGAGGAGCAACATCGAACCGATAGCGGCGAGCAAGACTTTTTCAAGCGAGCGTCCTGATTTTGTGTGGCTCATGATTCAGTAGAATAATCTGGATGCCCGACAAATGCATTCGGGCATGACGTGTCATGGGTTGTGTGTCATTCCCGCGTAGGTGGGAATCCATACGCCGGACAAAGGCGTTGCCAATCGGTAACGTGGATGCCCGACAGAAGCGTTCGGGCATGACGGCGGCTGCGGCACTTTTAGATTAGCCCGCCACCAAGTAGGCAACTATGCCGACAAGTGTTATTAACGCGCCCAAGACCCAAAGCAATACCCCCGGCGGTTTGAGATATGTATTTGCCCTCCACACTGGAGCAGCAGTCCAGAAAGCGGTGTTTGGCTTACGAAAGAATAGCCAACCCAGGGTAATTGTTGCACTGCCAGTAAGCATGAACAAGAATGGACTCATCTTTCTCTCCTTCGATTGGCGCTACTTCAAAAACCCCACACTGTCGCTAAACAACTTCTCATTCGGATCGAGTGCGGCGGCCTTCTCGATGTCGGCCAGCGCCGCCGGATTCTGCTGATCGGCCAGCCACTCGCCGTAGCCGCGCAAGAAATAGGCCGCAGCCAGATCGGGCTGAACCTGAATGGCGGAGTTGGTGGTCTGCGTGATCCAATCGGCCAGCGTCGATTCCCAACCTTCGGCCAGCGTGCCTGCGATCAACGGACCGGTCAGCGAGAAGAGTTGATCGGGCGGATACGGGCGCATCACATCGAGTGTGGCGGCGTAATCTCCATAGAAAAGATTGTTCAGCAGCGGATAGGCACCCTGTGCAATTTGCTCGTGTAATGCTAGGGTTTGAGAAAAGATCAATACCCAATTCCACTTTGACAAGAAATAGTATGGTCGTGTTGCGCCCGGATTAGCGGCGGTTATCGGGATTGCTTGATCAATCAATGCCTTCGCATCTTTCCACAATCCAGCATTCGCCAATTCAATAGCATGATTTACAGCCTGCCGCAGATCGGCTGGCGCGGAATCGGGCAGGGGCGTCAAGGTCTGTTCGACCAATTGTGCGCCGTCCCAACTTAATATACTGTACGCGGGCAGGCGTACACCACAGGCATAGCAGAACACATACGCGTTGGTGTGATCGAGTATCACATCAGGTTGGTCATCCTGGTTCAAATCGAGTACGAAACCTGCGCCGGGATGATCGCTGCAATTCGTGGCGGCTGTGATCTGTGAGCGGCCTGTCGGATCGATGGCGAACAGATCGAAGCAGCCACCGTGCGCACCTACGCCGCTGTCCACTCGTAGCCAGATGTGCGTCGGTTCGATTTGCTCTTGTCGCACGCTGCCCGGATCGACGTAATCAGCATTCGCCAGATCAAACTTGAGCAGTTGCTGCCAGCCGTCGTTCGTGCGTGAATAGATCGCGATGAAGTGATTGTGGTTGGCGATGAAATCGCGCATGCCATAGGAATAGGCCACCCACAACTCCGCGCCGTTCGTGGTGGTCAACGGCCAGACGGACACGCCTTCCAGTCCAAGCGGCGCGTAGCCTGATGCATCCGGCGTGGGCGGCGGTGGCAGCAAGGCCGCCGCAGTGGCTGACAGTTCCACGGTATACGTGGCGATTTGTTCGGGCGACAGAGTGAGTGCGGCGACCGTCGGTGTCTGAGTTGGCAGGGTGGTCGGCGGTAGCGCGGTTGGCCGCTCAGTTGGCGTGGCTGATATCGGTGCAGCGACGGTTGACACAACCTGCGTCGGAGCGACGTCTGGTGTGGGCGCGGCGCTCGATGGATTGACTGCGGGCGCAGCCGGTGCGCCGCAGGCAGCCAGACTCAACCCCAGTCCTATCGCGAGTAAGAGATTCCGAATCATAAACTTGAACATGTCCCCCCACAAATCGTGACTTGAATGAGCCACCGACTGAGCCAAAAATAATTCAACCTTGCGAGGGGTGACCCGGCGCTAATCCATCGCGCGATCCACCCCTCGCAAGGTTAAGGTGTGTGCTCAACGACACTGCGCTTAACGCGGCGGCGCAGTCGGCGCGATGTAATCCTGCGCGGCCCAGCCTTCTGCGCCATTGGGATCGCGCAGCTGCCACCAGTTGAGATCGTTGGCGGCAGTCGGTCCGCCGATGACTTCCAACACTTCGCCTTCACCCAATGTGCGGATGATCTGCGCGGTGGTGCTGGCATCCTTGCGGAAGTTCACACCGTTGGTCACGACGACGTAGCCGCCCGTCGCAATCGTATCGGGCACTTTGGGCGTCGGCGTGAACGTCGGCGCAGAGGTCGGCGTCGGGATCAGCGTGACCGTGGGCCGAAAGATCGTCGGCGTGATGGTGGGCGTGGGCGCGGAGGTTGCCAGGTTGTCGACGATCGAACGGCCGGCCGCAGAACAGATCACGACCGAGACGACGGTGATGAACAACAGCAGCAGCCACTCGCGCCACGACAGATCGGTCTGGCCGGGGCGCGGCCGGATGTGGACACCGGGTTTACTATGTTTGTTGGGTTGTACTTGAGACATGGAACCTCAATTCTGAATGCATAATTCATAATGCACAATTCATAATGCGCAATGCACAATGCGACATGCCGCTGGCGTCACGATTCCCTATCACCGGTTACTGATTACCAGTTACCGATTACCGCTTCACGGCGTTGTGGCCGGCGTTAAAAACCTCTCGGCTGCCCAGCCCTGCGCGCCATCGGCGGCATCTTCCAGTCGCCACCAGACCAGGTCATCGGCGCTGCGCGGACCCTCCAGAATTTTCAACCGCGTGCCGTCGTCGACGGTCTTCAACGTCGTCGATTGCAGACCGGGATCAGATCGCAAGCGCAGCGACGAGCCGGTGCCCGCGACGATGGCGCTGCCGTTGATATATAACCCCGTCGGCGTGGGCGATGCAATCACGAGCGTTGGCGCGATCTGCTCCGGCGCCAGCGTGGGCGTCGGAATGACCGGCGACGGCGTGATCGTGATCACGCGCGCGGTGGGCGGCGCACCTGTGACGGCGCTGTTGAGCGGCTTCAACCCGATCAACCCGCCAAACCCGATCAGTGCACACATGCCCAGCGCCAGACCGATGAGCGGTCCCAGCCACCAGACCGCGCCGCCGGGCCGTCGGGCACGCGCCTGCACGCGGCGCACGGCTTGCGTTGACGAATCATGCGGAGATGAAGTGCTCAATCGATGGCCGCCACGAGCAAAGTAATATCATCAAACTGCGGCGCGTCGCCCTGAAAATCCAGCACGTCATTCAAGATCCCGGCGGCGAGATCGGCAGCCCGATCGGTGTGCGGCGGCCGCAGGCACGCGCGTAAGCGATCAAGCCCGTACCGCTCGCCGGCTCCGTTGTTGGCATCGGGCACGCCGTCGCTGTACATCACCAGCCGATCGCCGGGGCGCAACTCGACGGTGCGCTCTTCCACCGACAGATCCGGCAGCATCCCCAGAAATCGCCCCGCGCCGTCCAGGATTTCGAGCGCGCCATCGGCGTGACGCAGCAGCGGCTTATCGTGACCGGCGCGCACATACGTCAACTTGCGATCGTCCAGATGCAGCACGCCGTAAAAAGCGGTGACAAACATGTTGTCTTCCGACGACACATCCAGCAGCAAATCGTTGACAGCCAATACCACCTCGCGCGGTGAGAGTGTGCGGCGGGCCTCGGTCAGAAACAAGGCGCGCGAGATCGCCATGAAAAACGCCGCGTGGATGCTCTTGTCGGACACGTCGGCGATCAGCACGCCCAGATGTTGATCGTCCAACGGGAATACATCATAGAAATCGCCGCCCACTTCACGCGCGGGGCGGGCGTGCGCGGCAAATGACAGCCCATTGATTTGCGGCAGCCGCGCGGGCAAGATCGAGCGCTGCACTTGCGCGGCCACTTCCAGATCGCGTTTCAG